>CAYWRR010000005.1:0-28799 GCA_964460425.1 uncultured Nitrososphaera sp. | reverse complement strand
CCAAAATCTTGTCTCGTCATCCATCAGAGCGTAGAGATACTTAGTATCGCCTTTGATTTTCAGATACAACTCATCAGTTCGCCATGGATCTGAGAGATAGGGAGTGATTTTCTCAAGGTATTCTTCATCAACCTGCCGTATTTCTTTATCCATTTGTAAATCGCCACACGGCTGACACTCACACCTTGCAGTCGGATAAATTTCTGGACATTCCTTAATGATTCTCCAGCAAAATAGAGTTGCATTGCGGAGGTAATTATCTGAGGTGTAGCATGCATCCTTTCAAACCCTAGATTAACAACAAACCATTTACCACAATCATTGCAGAAGAATCGCTGGATGTCGCCTGACTTGTTATGTCTGATTCCATGTTTTACGATTTTATCAGAATGGCATCGAGGACAATCTTTTACATTAACTGCACGTATAACTAGAGGCTCGCTTTCTTGCTTTACTTTTACGTAAAGCCAAACTAAATTCTACTGCGAGTATGTGTTTGCACTTTACACCCCTGAATCTTTGGTCAGGACATGAACATTGCCAACCAAGTTCGCTTGCTATAACGTCATAATCTTTTGTATTACCCGACTGTGATTTTACTTTGTAGGTATGTCCATCAATCCTGCTAATAGAACCTTGAAGGCATGCTATTGCTTGTCCTTTTTGCTGGTATATGTTGTTTGTTGTTGTGGTCAGCGGTACCTTTACCGATACCTGTACTTATAGATATGAGTATTTATAAAGTTGTCGGTAAGGTTAACGGTAGCTTTTTAATTATATAGAAGTAGAGTTAAGTTATATGCCAGCGAAAGGGGATGAAATACAAGAGGAAATATACCACTTAATCAAGACAGCAAACGAGCCTTTAGAAACCGAAGAAGTAATTAGGCATATACACTCTAATGTAGAAAAAGACGCTTCACGAAACAAGGTGATGTATAGACTCAATAACTTACGTGCTGAATGTAAAATCTCTGGTAAGATGTTAGGCTCTGGTAAAGGCGTATGGGTTTGGTGGCATCATTACAAACCAGAAGACCATCAACCAAAGATAGGGTTACGAGAACTAGACATAGCTAGGCGAGAAGTTTCAAGCCGAGAAGTTTCGAGTCGTGAATTAAGGTTATGATGTTATGTTCAGGCGGCTTGTTTGGCTGATTGATGCCAGATGAGAATGAAATGAGGAGGGTGGTTGTCCATACACTGAAGCATTACCGAGGTCGCTTGAAGTATTTAGTCGATAATGACCCGACGATACAATTTGGAAACGATGTACTCAAGAAGGATTTAGAACAAAATATAGCAGAGGCAGACGATGTCGCTCAATGGGTTCCGACGGTGACCCCTTCTACAAGTGGAGCATTTAAAAAGACAGCTATACTTGAGCCAGCATTAACCAGCTATATTGCAGACCTAAAGAAAAGCAAGGACACGCTTCGTGAAAAACTTGGTGCAGCCGTTCCTAATTTAGAATCTGTTGACCATGAGATACAGATGACAGAACTTTGTAAAAGAATGCTTGTGTGATAAGAAATGAGAACAGTATCGAAATGAGCCGAGAGTTAACAGGTATGAGCTACTAGGTTAACAGAGCCTTCTAAAGTAATATATATATATATATTCAAACCAGCAGAGCTTCAAAAGCCCTCGCTTAAGGAGCTTTTACCTCTGGAAAGAAAAGGAAGAATTGATGAAAATGACTCCGCATTATATAAATGAAATTTCTATAAGGTAAGATCAGCTAATCCCGCTTTTTAATAAAACCAATAATTCCGCTTATTAGAAAGCGGGTTAAATTAATTAATCTATAAACAATTTGATAGGTATCGACAGCAAGATGGCCTATTCTATGAACCACGCTAGTGCAAAAAGTGCAAGCAAAGAGGCTATTTATAGCAAGATCTTGGTGCTCTGTATAGACAGAGACAACGATATTGGCTCAAAGGGCGGCATTGATACACCAATAGTCGGCCGCGATGCATGCATCAATGCTGGCACCAGGCTTGCACTTGAGGATCCAGAGGATGCAGACTCGAATGCCATTTTTGGTGCAGTCAAAACATATGAGGAGCTTGTGAGCAAGGGCTATGATGCTGAGGTTGCGGTAGTGGCTGGCAAGTACAATAGGGGGGTCGAGGCTGACGAAAAGATAAGCCTTGAAGTGAAAAGCATACTTGAGAAATATCGCGCAGACGGCGCAGTTATTGTCTCTGATGGTGAAGACGACGAGACAATCCTACCTGTCATCCAATCAAGAGTACCTGTGATATCAGTGCGGCGTGTAATTATCCGGCATAGTAGAAGTGTTGAGTATTCGTACGCGGTGCTGGGCCGGTACCTTAGAATGCTAGTTTATGATTCTCAGTATTCAAAGTTCTTTTTAGGCGTCCCCGGCATCCTACTAGCAGCAGGGGCGCTTGCCGTCATATTTGATGCGGCAAAGTGGATGACTGCAATCATGCTTGCAATTCTTGGTGGTGCATTTATCATCAGGGCATTTGACATAGACAAGGCATTAAGCTCATTTGGCAGACTGACTCCGACATCGTTTATCAAGATATTCTCAATCATTGGCGGCGTGCTTATCATACTTGCAGCCATTGCAAACGGCATATCTAGCATACCATCCAACGTACTTACTCCTGAAATGAGTGCACTTGAAATTGTTTCAAATAGGACTATAGTGGGAAGATTTGCCGACAGTACTATAACTCTGCTATGGATAGGGATTGCTACAATCCTTGGCGGCATCTTGTTGAGCGATTGGTTCAAGGGAAGCAGCAGGGTTATGTCTGATATACTGCGTCTTACTGTGCTTGCACTACTTTATATCCCCCTACTACAGTTCACATCCGTGCTTATACAAGGGACAAACCCGTTTACGCTCATCTCATCTCTGCTGATAGGTCTTGCAGTGTCGCTTGTAGCTGCAACAGTCCTTTACTATTACTTTAGGAACAGAAAAGGCGGCGAAGTTCTTAAACACTAACGTAAAGGTGGCTGCAGCAAAAATTACCATGCTACAACAGCACGGAGACTATGATCCAAAACAGCAAAAATGGTTCTGTGGCTACTGGATGTCACAAGAAGAATGGTTAGATATACACAACTATGCAGTGCATGCTCTACTGCAAGACCAAGAGAAAGAGCCAGCGGCAAAAGATAATGACTATAATGAAGAATGATACTGCAAAAAACTTACAAACAACCAGATCAATCACAGATTATTGATAGACGAGCGGTCAGCAGGCGCAGTAGTATTTTATATGGAAGACAATTCTGAGCCGGAATATCTGTTATTGCATTACTCAGCCGGCCACTGGGACTTTCCAAAGGGTAACATTGAGGCTGGCGAAAATGAAAAGCAGGCCGCTATTCGTGAAATTCAGGAAGAAACCCACATTAGTAATGTTGAATTTTTAGATGGCTTCTGCATGAAAATTGAATACAAATACCGACATGGCAAGAAGCTCGTGCGAAAGGAGGTTGCGTTATATCTTGCACGGGCGCGCACACGCAAAGTGATCCTTTCACATGAGCACATTGGCTTTGCATGGAGAAAATTTGATGACGCAATGCAGCAACTGACTTATCTAAACGCCAAAAACCTGTTGTCAGCTGCAAAAAAATATCTTCAGCACTACTCAGTTGCCTATCGATAAAATTCTATTTTGTATTTCTCCTGCGGCCTTGGCAGGCTGCTTGGCCTCAACTATTGATCTGCCAATTATTAAATAATCTGCGCCGTTTCTGATTGCCTGCTCTGCATCGCCGCCCTGCGCTCCAACTCCAGGTGAATACACTGGCAGTCGCCCAGCGACCTCTTTTAAAATCTCATCTTGGGTTGCGCCCACCACTATGCCGTCGACACCCGCAGTCTCTGCCCTTTCAAAAAACATTTTGTATAGCTCGCATCCTTGTATTTTGAGCCCAAAGCCTTCCTTTGCCTCTGGGTGGCTCATGTATACAAGTGCAATGATGCCTGCATCTGCCTTATGTGCCTTTTGTACTAGCGAAGCAAGCGTGGCTCTGCCAATAAAGGGATTTGCTATGGCAGCATCAAAGCCCATCTTTATTAGGTGGTCGACGGCAACAGTGTTGGTGGTTTCTATGTCATTCAGCTTGATGTCTGCTATAGATTGTAGCCCAAAAGAGTGGGCCAGTTTATTTATGTGTAAAATTTCAGATGCAGCGAGCGGCAGGATGATATGAAAGTTCATCTTGACAGCGCAGACGTAGTGCTCTACTGCACAGATGGTCTTTGCTGCAACTTCTGGCAGCCTTTGATTGCTTCGTGGTCTAGGATCAAGGGCAAGAACTATTGGGCTTTTTTTCTCTTTAGCCGCTGCAGCAATTCTTTGGAAAAATGGCCTAGTCATAGGTCTTTACCAACGGGTGATCCTCTGCCAGTCTTATCACCTTAAGATAAACGTATCCGTGTTCATCCAACCTTGTCAAGAATGTTGGCTGAACAGTCCTTTGGCTGCTGTAGCGCAAAAAAGGTTCCTTTGGCTCTTCTTCCACTGTCACGTAGTAAAAGTAGGAAATGGTCTCATTATCATTTGCACTCATTGCAGTGCCCAGCACGATCTTGCCTCCGCGTTCTTTGAACAGAAAGAGCGGCAAGGGGGGCTCATCATATATTGTCTTATAGGCTGCCGCCTTGGCAAGGCTTGGTAGATCCTTAAGCTTTATGACTGTATAGCCTGATCCTTTGTCAATCCTCGCAGATCTTGCAAGCGAGCGGGGGAACTTTTCCACCTTGAGAATAGGCGAATAAACATATGTAGGATTGTCAACCGAGCTGGCAAGCAACACTTCTTCAATGCCGTTGCTTACTCTATAGGCCAGGTATTGACCGTCCTTTGAGTCTTCTTGTTTATAATAGATCACAGGCCTTCCGTTGATGATATCAGTCTGAACGGCAAGCACCTCGTGCCTGTTAAATTGAAGTGAAAATGCGGGCAAAGGAGTCCGCTCCAGTGCGCATACTAGCCTGCCAAAATCCTTGAGGCTTGCCAGCGCAATGTAGCACGGAGCCTTAAGCTGCAAATCGCGATATTGTTAATACTTACGGTATTAAAGTCATCCGTTAGCGGTAGAGTAATTATCATTGGAGAAGCTTGACAGGCTTGTAGAGCAGGCCAAATCAATTGTTCTTGAAAGTAGCAACTCAGACAGGATGTCGTTATGGCGTGCCTACGTGGCCCTTGAATACGCGATATTGGATCTGAAATTACGTCATGGCCTTGAGGGGAATCCTCAGCCCAAGCCTGTAAAGTTAGCAGACCTCGCCGCTGCAAAATCAATGATCGATAGGCTTGATACATCATCTGGCGACAAGAAAAAACTACTTAATGACCTGCGTTCATGCAGGGATATAGTAAAGGCACTGGTGGCAAGTAAGCTACGATGACCTACGGTCTATAACATCATAGACCTCTCTTCCCGTGCCAATTAGGGTCACCTTCAGGCCGGTCTCGCCTTCAATGTTTTCAATGAATTTTTTTGCATCTTCGGGTAACCTTGTGTATTCGCGCAAGCCTGCAGACAGCGGGAAAACGACGTCCAGCTTTGTGACTGCAACTTGTGTTGCACTATTGAGCCTGATCGCTTTCTTGGCAAGCTCCATATCAAAAGGCGCAGCCCTCCTCTGCCTGCCTGTGACGCTTCCATGCTCGATCCAGCCGCGCTTTCTTGCCTCTTCTTCGCTCAGCTCGTTCTCAAGCGGCCCGCCGCCAACACGTGTGACATATGCCTTGAAAACCACTAGTATTTCGTCGACTCTTTTTGGTCCGATGCCAATATGTGAACAGATGCCAGAAGCAGTCACGTCGCTTGATGTGACATAGGGGTAGCTACCATGAAACAGCGACAAATAAGTGCCCTGTGTACCTTCTACTATCACCCCCTCATTGTTGTGTAGAGCATAGTTAACTGAATTGCTGACATCTTCTATGTAAAGCGACAATTCTGGAATGTCTTTTGCAAGCTTGAGCCTCCTGAGTGCTCTATCAGCATTAGCCGGGCCAGTTCCAGTTCCCGTCGTGCCCACCTTGCTCTTAAGGTAGTCTTCGCCCATGTCGCGGTCAATATGTATTTGCTCAATAATGCCGCAATGACTGTCCACAAATGTTCTGTCGTCTGCATGAAACTTCTCTATTTCATCTACCAAAACCTGCGAGTTGACAAGCACCCCTGCGCCGACCAAAAGCCGAGTTGTAGGGTTGAGCACAGCACTTGGTAACATGCGCACCTTGTACTCCTTGCCTTCAAAGGTAAAAGTGTGACCTGCATTTGGACCAACGCCTCCGCGCACAGCAACTGCAGGGTTGTCCTTTTTCGCCAAGTAGGCTATAACCTTTCCCTTTCCTTCATCTCCATAGAATCCGCCGACTGTAACAAGGCATGGCATAAGATTCTCTCCTACTGGCGTAGTTATTTAATTCATCCTTAAAATAAGATAAATCTCTCCATTACCCAATCTAATCATGAACAATGCAGCTGGTAACATCATCCATATACTTGCAGACCTGCCGGATTTTTTGCGAAAACAAATGCTGCAAAACCGTCTCAAAGACTTCTATGAAATGAGCGATGACGAAAAGAGCGAAATGATAAACATGACATTAGCAGCAGTGCACACCATAGATCCAAATAAATTGTCATTACTTTTCAAGACCTGGCTTGAATTACTATCAGAATTTGATGCGGAAAAGCGTGGAGTGATGTTCCAGACCTACTGCATGCAGATTTTGGCAAACCCTTACTCTATTGCAAAACTTGACTTTAAGTTGCTGACTACCGCTTTTGTGTCACTTGATCAGGTACAGCGAGAGCGCCTGACAGATTCTCTGCATGAAGTCCTCCTAGGGCTGCCAAACAAGAGCAAAATACTAAAGATGATTCCGGAGCACTCGCTAAAAACTTTAGGACTGAAATGATTAGTGATGGTGGTCGTCTTGCGCCTCAGGGTTGTCTGGCTTTTTTTCTATTTCGCTAATGCCCTTTTCAAGTCCAAAGAACGCCCTCTCATACTTGCGGAGGGCCTTTCTATGTTCTGGCAGTGACATATCCAGTCTCATCTCGTTCATGACCATGACAGCATAAGTGGTCCACTCCTTCCAGCATGCCGAGCATGCAGGGTACTTCTCAGCGGCTGGATCCTCGATAATCTCCTCAAAAGTCTTACCACACCTTAAGCAAGTCTTACTCATCTGCAAATGATGATGCTCTAGATATTATAAGTTGTTAGATTGTGAAAAACTCCTAAATCCTCTCTATTCCTGCTGCAATGGCGCATTATTCTTGCTAGATATAAGAAAGGGGCAAGAACCCTGACTGCTTTATATCTTGTTGTAAAAGGTGATGCATACCAGCATTGCAGTTCATTGCAAGTCTCCATCAAAGCAAAACAAATACATATAAAATGCAGAAAAGCCTTGGACTTGCACCAATTGGCAAAATATGCTGTTCAACATTCATCTCAGGTGCTGTCCAGAGGTTACCTGACACTTGTTTGACTTATAACCGATTACAACTAGACCAAAATTTGACAACATTATTATATACTTTCTGGCCCCAAAATGGGCGTATGAAGGTTCACTGTCCTGACTGCAAGGGATCTGCAGAGCTGGCAGACGATTTTTCATTTGTCAAGTGCTCTAACTGTTCATTTGATATGACTTATGGCGAGTACGTAAAGTACATAGCGTATAAGGACTCGCGCTACCGCGATATACTTTCAGACTATAAATAAAGATAGAATAGAAAATTCTTCAAGGCTGTGGTTGAAGGAGTTATTTGAGGTACCAATGAATCTCTTGAATGTGAGATCTGGCCTTTATCAGCAGGTAGAGACTACCTTACCATTTAAGTCTCTAATGTGCTGCACCTGACCTTTGTATACATTTCCATTCATCTTTTTTTACTGCAAGTGTATTTCGAAACATAAGTATTGTCCTACCCATTACTGATGATTCACCACCATCATATTAGACATCTATCTACGTATCAATACGTCTTGATCGGCTTGTTGTTGGATCCTCGTATAACCTAGAAATACTCTCAGCCAATAACCAAAGCTAGGCTGCTACCTCTGCTCACGTTCGTTCTGTTCTTAAAGTTGTAGTGCTCGATCACGGTATAACAATGTCCTACATATTGCAAGTCCGCATAGCGATCCAATACGAGTTAGGCATAGGGGTCATATGCATTCATTCCCACATCCTTCAAAGAACCTCCGTCACATTGTTTTTAACTCTTTTGCAATCAAATTGCTGTAGAGATACGTGAAAATAGAGTCTTCAAGTTCAGCGTACTAGAGCTCAAGTTTGTGGAGTTCTTAGAGTCAAATACAACTTGGCATCTTCCTCCTCTTCGCCAAACTCATCTTCCTCCTCTTCGCCAAACTCCTCATCAAAATTGTCGTCAAAGTTATTATCCTCTTCTCCAGACATGCTTTGACTTAGCTTAATCCACTGAATGCTTATTATAAATTTTACCAGCTAGTCTTCTTGGGTTCTTTACTTGTAGTCCTTTTGCCTGACAGTCACCAAGCAAGAGCAAAAGGCCACAGTACACCGTTTTATCTGTCCCCCCTTCTGCGGTAAACTTGCCACTATCTGTGTGTGAAGTTCCTGAGGATGAAGACATTTAGTACATAGAGGATCGTTGTATGGCAACTGTCGTAATTATATACTCTCTAAGGTATTAAGCTAATCCAGTCAGCTTTTTATAGCCAGGAAATAATTTCATGCAATCATATGGGCCGAGTAGAAAAGGGCATCAACTGCAGTGTCGATAGCTGTGGGAACCAGGCTGAGCGGTCGATGAGCGGAATTAAGGCCAGCATGGCCCCAGATCTGGGATTGAGCGGCAGCAAGAGAGTCTACCTCTGCAGGGATCATTATAAAGAATGGAAAAAAATTACCAAGGAAGATAGGGAAAACGAAAGAGCCAGATGGGCTTAAATTAGATATAAGATAGGATTAGGATATGCGACTGCTGCAGCTCCATTCAGATTTTATTGAATATGAGCCTATTGAAAAGGAAATTAGGGATGCCGAAGAGATCGTGCCCAAATCTAAGATCAGGCTCGAAGATCTGGTGGTAGCTTTTGTAGCAGTTGAGAACAGAGACGACGAAAGCGTTGCTGAGATAGCAGTCGATGAGATAAAGAAATATCTTGATATGGTCAAGAGCAGCCGCCTGCTAATTTACCCTTACTCTCATCTGAGCTCTAACCTTGCGCCACCAACCCTTGCAATCGCTATCATCAAATCTGTTGAAAGCTTCGCCAAGGGGTCAATAAATCAGGTCTACCGCGCGCCTTTTGGGTGGACGAAGTCTTTTAACATCAAGGTAAAGGGTCATCCGCTGGCTGAGAACTCCAAGGAGATTTCAAAGCAGGAAGAGCATAAACATGCTGACCCTCTGCATAGAGAAAAGGAATCATTTGCAATCAAGAATGAGGAAAAATTACAGTCATTTTGGTACATCGGGCAGCCAGGCGGAGAGATGACGGCTGTCAGCGAATATAACTTCAAAAAGCAGGACCAGAATCTTCAGATGCTAGTAAACTATGAATTAGCAAAGAACAGGGCAGTCAACGAACAGCCTGCACACGTCCGGCTGATGAAGAAGTTGGCCCTCGCCGATTATGAACCTGCATCAGACGCTGGTAATATTCGCTTTTATCCAAAAGGCAGGCTGATGAAGTCGCTTATCGAGCAATATGTCACAAGGCGGATAATGGAGTATGGTGGAATTGAGGTCGAAACACCTATAATGTATGACACTAAGCACCCTTCGCTTCAGAGCTACTTCAATAGGTTTCCTGCAAGGCAATATAATATCACTTCCGACAACAAACAGCTGTTTTTGCGCTTTGCTGCATGCTTTGGTCAGTTTCTAATGGCCAAGGATTTCAACATATCATACAAGCATCTGCCCCTAAAATTATACGAATTGACAAGATACTCATTTAGACGTGAAAAAAGTGGTGAGCTAGTAGGCTTGCGTAGGTTGCGAACATTCACTATGCCTGACTGTCACGCACTTTGCAGAGACTTGGATCAGGCAAAGGAGGAGTTTCTCAAGCGCTTTGAGCTATCAATAAGTGTGCTCAACAATCTTGGCCTAACGATCAAAGATGTGGAAATGGCCATAAGATTCACAGAGGACTTTTACAACGAGAACAAGGATTTCCTGACTGATCTTATCAACAGGTTCGGCAAGCCAGTACTAGTTGAAACATGGAAGGAACGCTTCTTTTACTTCACACTCAAGTGGGAGTTCAATTTCATCGACGGCCTTGGCAAGGCATCAGCTCTCTCAACCGACCAAATAGATGTTGAGAACGGCGCGCGCTATAGCGTGGAGTTCGTTGAAGAAGACGGCACCAAAAAGAATCCAATAATTCTACACAATTCACCTTCAGGCGCAATCGAGCGGGTAATCTATGCACTATTGGAAAAATCGGCCAAGATATCCAAAGAAGGTGGTATCGCCTCGCTACCGCTCTGGCTGTCACATACGCAGATTCGTGTAATACCGGTCAGCCAAGAGCATATCGTATACTGCGAAAAGGTACTGGCAGAGCTGACTGAAAACCAGATAAGGGCCGACATCGATGATCGCGATGAAACAGTGGGCAAAAAGATACGTGAATCTGAAACCGAATGGGTGCGCTACACTATAGTCATTGGCGACAAAGAGATCAACTCTGACAAGCTGATTGTACGCGACAGAAATGAGGGTAAACAGCGCGAGATTACTCTGCATAATCTGATAAATGAAGTCAAGGCGCAAACAAGGGACAAGCCCTACCTTCCACTGAACCTTCCACCGCGCTTATCAGCTAGGCCGCAGATTATTGTCTAGCATATTTTCGAGATAATACTCTATACAATGTTTGAGTAGCCAGCGTACCTTCACGGTAGTCGCCATTTTTCAAAGCCACTTCTACCATGTCCATTCCAATCAGGCAGGCTGATAGATCTATAGCCTTGATCAGTTTCAGTACCTGAAATGGATCGAGGCCAAATGGTTCCGGCGTGCCAGTGCAAGGTACGTATGGCAGGTCGTAGGTGTCAATGTCAAATGAAATGTAGATCTTTTTACCAGTAGTGGCCTTTTGCAAATACCTTACGACACTGTCAATATCGTTGTGCACCTCCCACGCATCAAAGGTTGTGACACCGTTTTTGCCAGCAGTTTCATTTTCTTCTTTGTCTGTCTGTCGGATACCTATTTGGATCAAATTTTCGCCGGGGATATATTTCAGCAAATGGTAGAAGGGAGTGGTATGGCAGATCTTCAAGCTTTCATAATTGGGCTTCATGTCACGGTGAGCATCAAAATGTACCACTATTGGTTCTTCTTCGGCAAGCGCTTTCAATTGATAGTATGATAGCGTATGCTCGCCGCCGAGCATCACTGGAATCTTGCTGTTATTGCGTAGTGAAGCAACTACCTGTGGGATCGTTGAATCGAGATGGTCAAGCATCTTGATGATGCTCTTTGTCTTAGGCAGCTTTAGGTCGCCAAGATCAAATATGCGGACAAGGTCATGAATGTTGGTCTTTTCATCCAGCATGAATGTCTCGCTCTGGAGTGCAGAAGTCCGCCTTATTGCCTCCGGTCCCCTAGATGTCCCCTTGCCAAAGGTGGTGGTGATGTCAAGAGGTACGCCATAAACAGCTACATTTGATTCCATGAACGAAATTCTAATCGGTATGTCAGCAAAGCTATAACCTGCCTTTGTCCCTTCCGGCCCAATAAAGAGCGAAAGTATGTCCAACTCACACAATCTTCAAAACTGGTTGATAATAAATTATGATGCCGCCTTGCTCCAAAACAGCTCATCAAGACTCTGTTGTCTCGGCTTACCTAGGACCGACTTAAAGTCAAAGTTCAGGGCAGACAGAACTTGCTCAAATGTCGATTCCATTGCTTCAAGATATTTTTCAGTATCAATTTCTTCTGGCTTGGCAAGCTCGACTGGTCTGACGCCGTCGCCTGACTTTGTTTTCACATAAGAAATGATGTCACCAGCTCGAACCTCGCGTTTGTTTGCGTCCACAAGCATCTTGGCAGCCTTGATATGTTGTGGCAGGCCTTTGTAGATGTCACTACTGTTGCCGTCCACCATTTTGGAGCCAGTCTTTTTGCCATATGTACCCAATGATTTGTTGATCGTAACATTGAAGCTCAGTTCTTCAAGTGGAATTTGGCGTACTTCCAAGTTCTTGGCATTTTCTTGAATAATGTTCTTAATTTTTTCTTTAGCAGATTCAAAATCTTTCTCCGAGCTAATCTTTCCAAGTATTTCCAAGATATCATAGAATGCCTTCCTGATAAATGGCGGAGTATGTGATTTTTTGCCTGTAAGCCCTTTTACATCAACCGTTCCATCAGATAGGACTCCAAGGTAGTTCTTTTTGAGGTCGCTGAATACAACATAGCGGTACTGCTTATCTATTTCAAGGTCTACGCCCAGCGTCTCTCTAGCCCACTGCACCAGTTGCTCTATATGCTTTTGATCCGGATTGCTGAGGAAAATACTGTCAGTGTCACCATAAACAACCCGAATCCCAATCTCTCTGCATTTGTTAATGGTTCTATTGATGGTTGTCCTGCCAAGGGCAGCAGTAGCATCTGCCACAGGCAGGCAGTAGAGTGGGAATATTGCTGCGCCCATGACGCCATAACTGGCGTTGAGAATGACCTTGATAGCCTGGCTTACCACATTGTATAGCTTGTGCTCCTCTGGGGGAAGTGTTTTGTCCTTTGCTAGGTGCTTGTAATAGTTGACTCTTAAGTCACGAAGCGATCCTATAAGAAATGAAGTCAAACCTTTCCTATGCTTGCAGACCCAGTGAGTTGTACCTTCCACTTCGTTTTTCCTACAGTCTTCATGAGAGCAATTGATAGTTTCGTATGATAAATTATGCACTTTGATAATGCTGGGATAGAGGCTCGCAAAGTCTAGTACAATGACATTAAAATGTATGCCTGGTACAGGCTCAACAACTTCACCACCACGATATTTCTTTTCTTTAATGATGGCTGTAGTCGATGCAGTACCCTTTCTTTCTAGCTCACTCCTGTTGGGTATCAGCTCATTTCGCTGGCGATGCTCGTAGTACAAGATACCTCTGATCCATTGATTGACGCCAAAGCGGGCGATATCATCTACTGACAGACGTCCAATCCTTGCGATGACGACCAGCAATTTCATTAGCAGATTGTCATTAAAGCTTGTCAGCCTGTATGTAAGGTCGGCATCTTTGAGGCAATATTCTGCTAATCTCTGAATGGGCAAATCACTTATGTCACCCTCAAACTCTATTTTTGAATCGCCCAATAGTGCTTCGCTGATCGCATTCAGGGTATGGTCACTATAGGCGCGGCTGAAAGCATAGATCTGGATCGACCTGTTGTCAAATGTTCTGTAGAGGTCTATGTGGATGCCATGCCTGATGCCGACTGGCTCTGCCTGCATTCCATGTTTGATAAATGACTCTTTTTTGACCATTATTGGCACCTTGTCCTTTAGGATAGCAACACCGTTAGGATCAATGCGGGAATCCTGGGAGCGTGCATAGAGATAGGGCAGATCGAAGTCATCACCATTGAACGTGATTATGATCGGATAAGCATTGATTATCATGAACGCTTTTTCTACCAACTCTTTTTCAGTCGCGCAGGGTTCTGCTTCCGGAATTAGTGCTGTGCCATCATTTGATGTGTTATTTGCAAGTACGAGCACTTTCTTGAAACCGTCACTTCCAACAAACCCTACGGCTGTTATGCGCCTATCATGATCGCGCGCATTTGGCATTCTTCCCTCTTCCGTCTCGACCTCAATGTCAATAGCTACTCGCTTCAGCTCTGGTATTGGCTGATTAAGCAGTTTGGCCCAGTTTGTAATGTATTGTCTATATTCCTTGCCAGCCTCTCCTGCCTCTTTTATCTTGTCCCACAGTAGATTTCTGAGTGCAAATTGCACCTTCTCAGAAATAGGGTACTCAAATGGAGTTATCTGATCGTCATTTCTAACGTAATATAAGCCTGGTATTAGCGCCCGATCGTAGAGATAGTTCTCATGGTATTTGATATCAGCTTCCGATGAGGTCACTTTTTCCCGAAAGCTGTGGTCGGTGCCACCTATTGAGAGTGGATCAGGTGCAATCACTTTGAGGACTTCGATTTCCTTGTCAAGAATGATATCTTGTTTCTTGACCTGTTTGAGCATGAATTTGGTCTCTTTTTGCACAACCTGTTCAGCCTGCTCTGCAAAGTCCATTTTTGTATAGCAGTAGGGTTTGTGGTCAGTCCTGTCGCGCCATTGGTAGATAATTTTGTCTTGCGGATCGTAAAACTTCAGATAGACTTTCTTCTCTTCGCCAGAGTAAACGGCGGACAGCAACAGCGTCGGCCTGCTATCTTTGGGCAACTCCGGTAGGCTGTCAAACCCTTTTCTTCGATCTGATGCAAATTCCTGCTGCTGAACCAAGATACAGAGTGTTTGTTCATAGATTGATATTAAACGTTTTATCTAACAGATGGATTCATGCTGCATGTGGACTGCAAGGTCGCGATAATTGGTGGTGGTGTGCTTGGAATGTCAATTGCCTACTTCCTGTCAGCACACGCCAAGAGTCCTGAATCCGTAGCACTGCTAGAGCAGGAAAATAACATTGCACAGCATAGCAGCAGCAGGAATACTGGAAAGGTGCACGCGCCATTTCTATATGACCCTACAAAGAAGAAGACTTTTGCCAAGGCTGCAGCGCTTGGCTACGAGATGTGGCAAAAGTATTCCAGTCACAAGAGAATGCCGTTTAGGCGTGATGGCGTCCTTGAAGTTGCACTTAATGATAAGGGAATCGACCAGCTCTACAAGTACATGGAGTGGGGGATGGCAAACGGCCTTACAAAAAATGAACTGCAATTGCTTGATAAAAATGAAGTGGCAAGAATTGAGCCAAATGTGCGGTGTGTCTCTGCAATCTATTGCTCCAAAGATGCATCGGTCAACTACGGTGCATTTACGATCGGACTCCTAGAAGATATTCAATCATTCGGCAGCAAGCTACTTTTGGGACACAAGGTCGAGCGAATATCATCATACAGCCAAGGGGCGTATTCGATGACTACTAACAAAAACAAAGAGATCAGAGCAGAGTATCTTGTCAATGTGGCCGGTGGTAATTCGATGGATATTGCACAGATGATGGGTGTTGCGCACGGTTACACCGACATGCATTTTAGAGGGGAGTACTGGCAGGCACCACCAGAGTACCATAACCTGACAAAGCTATCGATCTATTCGGTTCCTAAGCACCCAGAATACCCCTTTCTAGATCCACATTGGATCGTGCGAGCAGATGACAGGCGTGAGGTGGGACCAAACGCTATACCTGTATTCGGCCCATATGCCTACGGCTGGCGTAGGAACTTAGTAGATATGCTGCCAAAAATAATGGAGTCATCTCAGACAGGTGCACGAAAGATTTTTTTTGACAGACAGTTTCTGTCGCTTGTAAGCACCGAGCTAAAGAGCTCTTTGTCCAAGACAATGATGATAAACAGAGTGCGTGAATTTTTGCCGCATCTCCGGCCAGCCGCTTTTACCCAGCGCGGGACAGCCGGCATAAGATCGTCAGTTATTGACAAGACTGGCAGATTCGTACCAGACACGCTTATACTCGAGCGTGATTCTTCTCTCCATGTGCTCAACTATAATTCGCCTGGAGCTACAGGTGCACTGCCTATGGCAGCCAACATTGCAAGTAAGATAATAAGAGCAGGTGTGCTGCAAACAAGCTACAAGGCAAGGTCATTATGGAATGCTACTGCAATTGCCGATAGAATGAAAACATGATCAATTTTTTAAGGTACTATCCGTCACGATAGGATAAATTGCTTAAGGAAGTTTTTCTTGGCGCTCTAAGAAATAAAGATGTCAAGATATCAAAGATAAAAGATTCAAATTTTCACAAAATTCTGGCAGAAGCATCATCGCGCTGGATTTCATACGAGTCTGTCCCGGAAATATGTGAATCTGCAGGCATTGATAGCAGCTGGAATAGGCGCGCTTTTCAGGGCCTTCAACTTTATGTCATAGACGCAGTGGCCGTCACTAGCACTAACAGAATCTTAGCTACAGAGTGGGAAGAAGACATAGCTAGTTCTGCGAGAAGCGAGTTGCTAGAATCAAGAGCGATGGTAATGGAGGCATCTGTTGCTCAAAAGGCGGTCGGCAAGGCTGACAGTATTTGCGTCGATGGTTCACTAGTTTCGCGTTTGATGAAAAGCAGGCCTGAAGTAGTGTCTGAAATAGTGAAGAAGTGTAGTATCTGCATATTTATATCAAAGACCTCTGAGAGCAGGCTGCAATTCGGCCAGATGGGGTCAAAGGCCGGCGACATTTACTATTATGGACATACCTGCAAGGATGCTGGCTTCAGTGTTCCTGTTAAAACACAGTTCTGTCATCCACCCTTGTTTGAAGTTTATGCAAGGCTGAGCGATCATACTCCTGTTATCCGGATTGAAATCATGAGCAACGCAAGTAAGCAAGAAGTAAAATCGATCTTGAATAAGCTGCGGTACCATAGTGTAGCCGGCTATCCGTACTGCCTTAAGCTGGCGCACAATACCTGCAAGATAACCAATGAAGATATAGACAGACTCGCAAGCATATATTGCTTGCAGAATGAGCAAGGGGCAAGAGATGCTCTAAATGAGTGAAGAACTAGGCATCCTAATCGGTGTCACCAAGCCAGATCAGGTGACATTTGAATCAAGAAGGCCTGTTAGCATCGGTGAATATGTTATTCTCAACTATAGTGGAGACAAGGTGCTTGGGCTTGTTGAAAGGTCATCCATTAGCAGTGACGCACTAGGCAGCAGCATTCGCAACTACGAAGAGGCATTTGAGAGCAAACAAGTTGCCGCCGAGAACCGTAGAGATAAAAGTTACAAGGGGCACATACGCATTCTTGGCTATGTGGCTGAATTGAAAAAGTGCAAGGCAATACTGCCTGCACTGCCACCAGAGCCTGGCACCGAAGTGTACGAAGCATCAGTTAAAGACCTTACTGCCATTTTTGCACCCTCTGGACAGCAGTGGATAATGATAGGTACTCTCCTCCGCAATACTACAGTAGGTGCTCGAGTGGATGTCAACAAAGTAGTATCGCGTCACCTTGCAGTGCTTGCTATGACTGGCATGGGCAAGAGCAATCTAGTCTCGCTTTTGGCTAAAGAAATCGCCAGAATAAGCGGCACAATGGTGATTTTTGACTACCATGATGACTATTCTACGCTTGACATGGGGTCTAACAACATCAACCTACTGGACGGAAGGATAAACCCGCGGCTTTTGTCAGCAGACAAGCTCGCAGAGGTGATTGAGATTCAGGAAAATGCCTCAAACCAGATGCATGTGCTTAGGATAGCGTTCACCGAAGAGGTCAAGCAGCATAAGGGCGGGGACTTTTGGGATGCGCTCATCAACACTGCATCAGAAGTTGGTGCCGACAAGTCGTATCGCGAAGCAGCGGCCAAGGTTGTTGACAAGATCGATGATGCAAGGCGCAAGTTTCATACCATCTTGGATCCTAGTATGACAGATCCATTGGCGCTTCTCAAGAACTACAAGATAAACGTTATCAATCTGGTAGAACTTACTGAGCGACAGGCTAACATTGCTGTGTCTTTCTATCTTGAAGAGCTGCTGGATGATAGGAAAAAGGCAACGCGGCAAAAGAAGGGTGCCGCTAAGTCGCAGCCGCGGTTTCCAGCCCCGATACTTGTGGCAATAGAGGAGGCGCATGTATTTATACCAAAGGATGAAGACACAGATACAAAATATTTTGCTTCTAAGGTTGCGCGTGAAGGGAGGAAATTTGGGCTTGGGCTAGTTATAGTGTCGCAGCGCCCAAGAGGAATTGATGCCAATATCTTGAGTCAAATGGGCTCGCTTGCAGTAATGCGCATGATCCAGCAGGACGACCAGATGCATGTTTCTGCAGCAAGTGAAGCACTAAGCCGGGATCTTATTGATCAGCTGACATCTTTGAACCCAGGCGAGGCTATATTCGCCGGTCAGTGGGTCAACCTACCGACATTTGTTAAGGTGGACGAAGTCAAAGAACGAAAGATAGGCGGCGATCAGAAGGCGGTAGAACAATGGAGCCAGCTAGCAGCACTGAAGCAACAGGTCGCCAAAGAATCATCTGAGTCATACATTCCATCAGGCTATATACAGGATTAGCAGTTGATGATCCTGCAGAATACAAAAATGTTGATGTCACACATCTCTGACCTACACCTTGGATATTCACAATTCAGTCTAGAAGAAAGAGAGGAAGATGTCTACCAAGCTTTTCATGAGGCAATAGATGTGTCAATAAAGGAGAGAGTAAGGCTTGTCATTTTAGCCGGCGATCTATTTCACAATCCTCGGCCGTGCGGCAAGGCGATAATCACACTTGGCAACATACTGAAAAGGCTGAAGGAAAAGCAGATCTCAGTAGTCTTTGTGCTGGGCGAGCATGACATCAGCCGGCTCCGCGATGTGCCATTTGTTCACATTTACAGCAACCTTGGGCTTGCAAAGAAGCTCCGATGTGATGAACCTTTCAAAATTGAAAATTGTGTATTGTTTGGGGCAGACAAGGAGCGGCGCAGTAGTATTGATTCACTAATCGAAAATGTTCATCATGCAGAACAACTTGCAAAGCAATATGCTGGCAATAAAGTGCTTGTGTTACATCAGGGGCTGGCTGACTTCAACAAGTTTGCAGGTGAGCTCAATTCTGCCGATCTTCCTGCAGGATTTAACTACTACGCACTGGGTCACTATCATGACCACCTCGAAAAGAGGTTTGATTTCCTTGGCGGACCACTTGCCTATCCTGGCTCAATCGACCTGACTCCAAGCGAAGGGATCAAGGAGGCAGACAAGGGCTTCATCATAACCGATATGTCTGGCAGGGAGCCATCAACACAATGGGTACGGCTCGAGAGCAGACGCCAGCAATTCTCTGCCAGAATAGACTACAAAGACATTGCAAATGAGGTGGAGCAAATAATCAAGAAGGCAATAGCCTATGACAAAAAACCAGTTGCAAGGATCGAGATATCTGGGAGTAACATTGACTCTAAGGTTATAGCTGAACACTTGAAAAAGCTCAATGACTTTTGTCTTCACTACATTTGGCAACCGCTAGAAGAGCATCTTGCTACTACTGTGTATGATTCCAAGCCTGCAGACATTGATGGTGAGCTCTATCGGCTGTCAATAGAAGCACTTGGGTCAGACGAGCTTGCCAAGTTTACGATAGGCGAAGTATTGCCACTGGCAGCCGACAAGGATGACAAGTCTGTTCTGGAAATACTGTGGCAGGCGTACAAGTTAAATAAATTTGGAGGTCATAATGTTAAATGATAAAGGATATCCAGCTGAAGAATTTCATTGCACACAAAGACACAAAGATAGAATTTTGCAAGGGTATAACGATATTTCTAGGGCATAATGGCTCTGGCAAGTCCTCAATCATCGACGCAGTTACGTTTTCACTATTTGGCAAGCATACAAGAAAGTCAAACAAGAACCTTGTAAGAAGAGGCGCAAACTATGCTATGGCGCAGATGCGCTTTGCTCTCAACTCTAAAGAGTTCCAGGCGATAAGAACGCTCCATGGCTCCGGCCTCCAGTCATTTTCCCAGCTTGTACTTGTATCAGATGGTGATAAGATAGTAAATAAGCCAATTGTAGGCGGCGAACGCAGACAGTTTGGCGAGTCAATGAGTGTAGAAATAGCACGAGTACTTGGGCTCAACTATGAAAAGCTGCGTGTTGCTGGTGTAGTGCAGCAGGGCGAGCTAGTCAGGATAGTAGAATCGCAACCAAAAGACTTTAAGGAATTGCTAAATGGCCTGATTGGTATTGACAGACTCGACTCAGCCTATGAAACGATGCGCAATGTCATAGTAGGCTTCCGCGAAAGGCTACGTGATGAGATAGGCTACACTGACGAGGAAGTTCCAAAGGTAGAAAGACTGCTAGAGGAAAAGAAGAAGGAGCTAAAGGAGGGATCATTGCTTTTGAAAGAGTTTGAAGATGAAAGAAGACTGCTTGAGGAAAAAATAGGTCAGCTTGACAAGGAAATTGAGCTGTTGGAGCCAGTAGTCCAAAAGACACAGGAGCTTCAGAATTGCGAAAAGCTGCTCATGCGACATGTCATTGAAAGGCGCAGCCATCTTAGCACAGAAGTAGAACGAATGGAAAGAGTAGTTATGGAAGCAAATAACATGCTCGATGTGCTGAAAACCAAAGAAGAAGTGCAGATACGGCTCAAGATGATAAAAGCTGAATCAGAGGAGATCCATTCAAAGCTAGAGGAAAATGAGGGTATGATGGGCAAGCTACTTGGCTTTCTAGAGTGTGCCAGCAAACTGCATATAGCGGATGGCAAATGCCCCGTTTGCAACTCTCCTGTTACAAAGGTTAATGAAATGTTTGACATAAGCCATATTAAGCTGGAGGTCAGGCGCAGATCGGAAGAAAAATACAAACTGCAGGTAGCCAAGGTTGAGCTCAAGAGAGAAGATCAACAGCTGACAGAGCAAGACAAAAAGGTAGTGACAGCAGAAAAGTTCCTATCAAACAATTCTATAAGCTCGGAAAATGACTTGATCAAGATTGAAGAGGACCTCGATAGCAAGAAAAAATATCTGGCCAAACTTCCTCTGCAAATAGCCTACGTGGGAGATGATCCTTTCAAGCTGGTAATAGATGGCGTCTCAAAGACACTTGCCGAAGAAATTGCTGCATTGCGTGTGCAGATTAGTGGCTTGAACCTCCAGCAATATATAGATGCGAAGCTAGAGAGGACAAGGTTGATACAAGAATTGCAGACTGCAAGTGTCAAAACTGGTGAGTACAGGCGTGTAATAACTGACGCACAGGCAGCGATAGATTCTGCCAAGCATGCAATGGAGCAGTTAAGACAGGCATCTGAATTCTCCAAAATGCTGGAAAGGATACGCTCGATGATATTCAATAGGGACGGGATGGTGGGCATTAGCCTTCGCTCGTGGGCGCTCGGAGTTATATCGCAGAAAGCGTCAGACTATGCCTCGCTCTTTAACATTGGCATTTCGAGAATCGAACTTACAGAGGGGGCACGAGAAGTAGCGATAACGTGTTACGGCAGGCAGGGTGAAATTGATATGGACTCACTTTCCGGAGGCGAAAAGGTGGCCGTGGCCCTTGCGCTTCGTCTTGGTATTGCTTATATGATGGGTTCAAATAAGCTTGATTTCATTATTCTAGATGAGCCGACTGCACATCTTGACGAAGATAGGCGGAGAGGGCTTGTCAGAATACTATCGGAGGCATTCAGAGAAGGCGTCGGACCCTTGGCCCAGCTAATAATAATAACTCACGACTCTGAAATTTTTGAAAACTCAGAAGTCGATCAAATATTTAGGTTTGTCATGACAGCTGATGGCTCGTGCGTCTCAAGAGAATAAGAAAGTCATCTTTTGCAATCCTCTTCCAACATCATGACCTCTCTGCTTCTTCAAAATTACCACTCATTTTTCGAAAATACTGACATCAGTGAAAATTCCATTTAATCAGTTGATGAACTCTTTATAGATACAGTTATTAATTTGCAAATCTGTCATGTTTTGTATCCTTGGTAAGCAGCACCATGTTGACCTTTTTTATAACATGCATAGACGTAGACGTAAGTTCTATAGAATATTTCTTAACAGATAATATAAGTTCATATCTTGTTCCCAGCTATGGTTTAATGTCGTCGCACCATTTCTCTAATAGTGAAGTGCATAACATCAAAGCTAGGTGACTGTAGCCTGTTGTTACCTTCTGCTCATTCTATACTGGTAGTTGATGACGAGCTGGATATAGTGCTGATCTTCAAACAGGCATTGAGTAGGCAGGGCTATACCGTCTTTGGTTTTACTGATCCTTTGCTGGCTCTTGAACATTTTAAGGTAAACTCCTCAGATTATGGCTTGGTAATAACAGATGTCAGGATGCCGGGGATGAGCGGCTTTGAGCTAGCTGCAAACATTAAAGTCATCAAGCCGGATGCAAAAGTAGTCTTCATGTCGGCATTTGAAGTAAGTGACCTTGAGTTTTCAATGCCCGGAGTCAAAATAAATGACTTCCTCCGAAAGCCAGTTGATGTCAAGACCCTTGTGCGAAGAGTCAAGGTGGCTATGAGAAACTAGAAATTACCTATTATTACCTTTGCAACTGATTGCAAAAAAGTGTGCTAATAGAAGTACAAAATAGAAATCACTAACTTCAGAATTTAGAAACATAGAGTCATACCTTTAAATTCTGCCGTAGAAAAATCTTATATTAACGCAATGGTCATCACCATGACGACTTGAGGCATAGCAGGGTACTGTGGCCTCCCAGATTATGTTAGACACGGTGATCTTCAAGACTGATCGAAAAGATATAGCACTCGCTCTTGATTCATGCATAACATATTGATGTAACCTTGATGCCATACAATGTTGGCAAGATGTATAGCTAGAACGTCTTGCAGACATTTCTTCAGCTGCTCAAGGATGTATTTTTTCTAAAGCGGCCAAAGTACTTGTCTTGTCAGGTCTGCATCAATGCCGCGACCTTGGAAGAAGCTTCCACATACCTACTATCTCTTTTATATACATAAAATTATATAAGAATTCTAACCAAGCCTGCAAACTCCCTTTAAGCATAAAGCCTATGCATTCTAGAGTGACTTAGCTGCAAACTAGTTCTCAAAGATCTAGTTTGTCTGTATGCTATGCTCATAGCATTCAGGCGCTCTGTAGATTATCACACCATCAAAGAATACATCACATTGCATCGAGCACAAAACTAATTTACAATAATCAAAAAGAAGATATGGTATGAGATTTATGTTAATACCATGTCTCAAAACGAGATTGTATATCTAAAATACCAGAACCTAGAAGACATGCTCAAGGTGATAATCTACTCCGCTCAGTCGATGCTTGGAGTCACTCCAATGCTCTATTATATTCACTACAACAGCAAGCATGTCATTTTTATTCAGACAGGTGTAGTTGGAGGTGTGAATATTCACTATGTTGTTGAGAATGAAAAGCCGACCAAAAAGTTCATTCAGCTAAAAAGGCTTTCTGGAGAATTCACATTCGTAGATAGCATAGGAACTGATGCACAGTCACTGTATGTTCCAATATTGGGGCTTGAAAAATCTACTCTTGTCTTTCCAACTCTATAGGAAGAAAAAGTTTTAGGGCACGACAACACACATTTTCTATCAAATCCAGAAAATCACCTAGAAAGGTAAGACCTGCAAATGAAGTTTCAGAGGATGATATTAACGCTTTTTTGCAAGCGATCAGAGATTTTCGGGGCTATCCGAAGCTAAGAGATGTTCGGAGGATGCTTCCATACCTAACACCAGTCCAGATAAACGTTATATCCCGGTACTTGGAAAGGTCTGGGGCAATAGTTATTGACGCTGATGGGTACATCACGTGGATACGCAATGAAGATCCGGGACAGCTGACGCTCAGTGATGTGGCTGATATGAGCAGTGACCTCAAGGAACTGCTCGAGAAGCATCCTAAATAGAGAGGATTGAACTTGATGTCCCAAGATCTTGTGTTAAGTTTGGCTATCTGGTTCAGATATCGTGAAGAATAAAAATAGGACAGATGTTGTTGATTGTTGCAATATTATTTGAGGCTGCAAAAAATAGTACAACCAAGACCAAAATAATGTAAGATGTTTATTCCCTCTCCCATGCTAGCAGCTAAAACAAATATTGACCAACATTGTTTGAAAAACTATCTTATGAAAATAAGAAGAAGAAAATTAAACTACAGCAAGAAAGTTAGGGTCTTGAGTTCGAGATCTTACAATGAACCGAAGGGGATTCTCTTGTCAAGAAGTCCAAATTTTGTTAAATAGTTTTATGTTTGTATGAATAGACCGTCATATGTGTTATTGAAGCCAATTACTTCAGATCAGATGTATGCAATCGAACAAAATGGCCAGTCTATCTTTAGAATGCAACGTTTTCTCATGATGGAGAACGCAGGCCACGGGGTAGCAGATTTTGTTGTCCGAAAGTTCAAGACCTTGAAGAACAAGAGAATAGTTGCGATGTGCGGTACAGGCAATAATGGCGGCGATGGGTTCGTCGCATCGCGTCACCTTGCTGGGTATGGAGCCAAAGTCGTAGTCATTTTACTTGGGAGCCCTTCTGATTTAAGAAGCGAAGAGGCAAGGCTTAACTGGGGCATTATCGAAAAAATGGATTCAATTGAATTAATATTTGGCAAGGAGTTAACGAGTAAGATAAAGAACAGAATCGCCAATGCTAACATCATCTTGGATTCCATATTTGGCACAGGTATTAAGGACGAGATCAGGCAACCCTATGCGTCTGCAATAGATGCAATAAACAAATCTAGGGCTTATGTTTTGGCAGTCGATGTTCCTTCAGGATTTGACCCAAACACTGGGCAGATCCATAAAAAATGCATCATGGCAGATGCCACTATAACCTTTCATCGCTTAAAGGTTGGACTTGCACATAAGAAGAAGAATAAAAAGAAATACACAGGTCCTGTATATGTGGAATGGATAGGGATACCACTGGAGGCTGAAAAGGGGATCGTATGAAGAAGTCAGCAGTATTGCAGATCGCAGTAGGCCAGATGGCCAATTTTACTTACATAGTAGCTGATGAGGAAAATGGCGAAGCTGCAGTCATTGATCCTTCGTGGGACTTGGATAAAATATTCCATACGCTAAAAAAGAACAACTGGCGGGCCAAGTATATCATCAATACTCATACTCATTTTGATCATGTGATTGGAAATGAGCGTATGGCAGAGCTAACTGGTGCCAAGATAGTGCAGCACAAAAACTCGCAGCTAGAAAAAGATATTGCAGTGTCTGATGGGGATACGATCGAAATAGGGAACATCAGACTACAGGTTTTGCACACACCCGGTCACTCCAAGGACAGCATCTGCCTCATACTTGATGATCAATTCATTCTTACCGGCGACACACTCTTTGTAGGTAACTGCGGCAGAGTGGATCTTCCCGGAAGTGACGCAAAAGAGATGTACGATAGCCTATTTAATAGGCTGGCAATACTGGACGAAAACCTCATCCTGTATCCAGGTCACAACTATGGTCCAACTTCTATATCTACGATAGGACATGAAAGGAAAACCAACTCTGTGCTCCGGCCTAGGTCAAAACAAGAATTCTTGGAGTTTATGACAGGTAGTGAATAATAATAGATGCTCGACATAACAGCGTCTGACAGACTTGCAGTCAATAGTTTTGCTACGAAAACTCCTGTTTTTGTGTGTGTGATCTCGTACACTGCCACAAGCGAGATTTCAGGGCTTACGGTAGCAGGAGCAAACACCGAACTAGTGAAATATACATCCCCGGCAGACGCGGAATTTCTGTATCGTGGGCGCTGCAGCTGCATTGATGCCGTACCCGCCACACCTGATGGCAAGCCTACGCCTGCACTAATTACACGAACTGCATTACAATTGGCAAGGATCCCTCTTCTGGTAGTTGATGCAGGGGCAAAGGTCAAGCCCTCAATACCATATATATCGTTTGGAGTTGAACCGGGTAGAAACATCATAAATGAAAATGCTATGGACATATCAAGCGTCAAGCGTGCATTTGAGCATGGTGAACTGCTTGGAAAACAACTGGCCATCATGTCAGATCTAATAGTGGTAGGCGAGAGCATTCCTGGAGGCACTACAACTGCACTTGCTGTGCTGAGAGCGCTTGGCATTGATGCAAGGTTTAAGATAAGCAGCAGTATGCCGGAAAATCCGCACAATCTGAAAAACAAGGTAGTAGATTCTGCAATAGAGAGAGCCATAGCTGATGGGATTGGAAGCATAAACTCGCCATTTGAAGCTATATCGACTTTTGGAGATCCAATGATGCCTTCTGTAGCCGGCATTGCAAGTGGTGTGCTATCTGCATGTGGCAAGATTATGCTTGCCGGAGGTACTCAGATGTCTGCAGTCGTAGCAATATTGAAGCACCTCGGCAGGTCGCTAAACGGTCTTTATATTGGCACTACAACATATGTCACAAAAGATCCGTCATCAGATCTGTCTGGCCTCGTAAGAATGGTGGCTTCAGAGGGAGTTCCAATTTTATCTTGTGATCTTCATCTAGGCGAATCGAGCAAGTCAGGCCTGCAGGCATTTGCAAAGGGGTTCGTAAAAGAAGGCGTAGGTGCAGGGGGCGCTTCAATTGTGGCTATTACAAAGTCAAGAGGTAAAATAACCAGTAAAAAATTAATGAATGCAATTGAAAAAGAATATGAAGTCTATATAGAGGCTGTGTCGCACTAGCTGTTTTCCAATACTTCTAGAGGTAAGTTGCAACTACTCAGCTTTAAGTAAATTGTAGTATATATTTTTAATTCATTAGCATCTAGAATTTGACTCTAAGCTTGATGTCGTCCTTAGCAAGAAGGATAGAACATATTTGATTTTTATATCCAATGTTATATTCATTTGGTAGAGCTTGCCTCATCGTCACCAGTCATAATGATGATTATGACACTTTGATCTGGAATTTGCGTGATATAAAGGGACTCGATGGGTCGACAAAACGCCACTCCTTGTCTACTGCTCTAGTAATGCCGATCCTTGGCGTAGTGACGATACGCTTGGGCCTCTTACCAAACTCGATATAGATCTCCGATTCAGAATTAGTCATATCAATTCCATTGATCGATGATGTGATATTGAGAGCCTGTGTGAGCTTACCAGGTCCAGAGGTGAGTGAAAAAATATCGTCAACTGGTCGGAACCGTCTCATCAATTCGACGCCTTCTACTGGCTCAATCCCCCGAATCAGGACTGCACCTGCCTCTACTTTGCTTCTTCTTGCAGAGACATTTAAACAAAAGTGGTTGCCGTAGGTGAAATACACGTAGGCCCTTCCAACGTCGCCAAACATGATTTTATTTCTGCCTGTTGGACCAACATACGCATGGCTTGCTATGTCATCACTATAGCCATATGCCTCTGTCTCCACAATTATCCCAGCTAGCCGAAACTGCTTATTGTTGTTATTTCTTATTGTGCGAACAAGCTTCTTGCCAAGAAGATCTTTTGCCACTACTTCAGTAGATCGCTGGTAAAACGAGCTGTTCTGGCAGCTCACAAATAATCCTCCAATGAAGCTTCACCCTCTTCTTCCTTATTGATTTCTACAACCAGCTTTTTCAGATCGGCTTCCAGCGCAGAAAGAAGGCCTTTGTTGTAAATAACAGCTGCCGGGTGGAAAGTCAAAAAGTACTTTTGGCCTGCTTTCTCTACTATCTTACCCCTGCTTGCAGTTATCGAACTACCGCCCAAAAGCGAAGAGTATGCAGTCCTGCCAAGTATACAGATCACTTTGGGCTTAATCAATGCAATCTGCCTATCAAGATATGGTCTGCAAGCAGTCAGCTCATCTTCTTTCGGCACCCTGTTGTTTGGAGGCCTGCACTTGATCATGTTTGTGATGAACACCTGCGATCTTTCGATGCCCGCTTTTTTCAGGAGGTCGTCAAGAATTCGACCAGCGGCCCCTACAAATGGCCTGCCTTCTTTGTCTTCGCTATTGCCTGGTGCCTCTCCTATGAACATTATCTTGGCAGAAAGCTGACCTTCGCCTGGCACAGCATTCTTCCTTGTCTGTGCCAGCTTGCAGAGAGGGCAACCTCTTACATCAGCAGCAATATTCTCAAGTGAGTCATCGTGCTTTTGTGCCGCCATAAGATATCGTCGTCATCATCACTTCTTCTCCAAGAACATATATCTTTTAAAAAGCATGCATACTCTTACTCTTCTTTAATAACCCTATTACCATAAGTATAATTCCGACAATGATGCTATAGACAGAATATACGTATGAGTTAGTAATTATCGAGCAGTTCCTTTCCATTTCTTCTAGGCGCTCTGGAGATAAAACAGACCTGTCAACTTGTGCAAGGTCTGACAGACATTTGGCGCCCTGAAAATTAAGATAAATAGCAACCGCTCCACCTGCAGCAAGTGTTATTGCTCCAATATAGATGTACTTTTTATATAGTTTGAGCGAGCGTATAATGGCATCCGGCAGCACCCTCTACTTATACCCTGATGTCTCAGGTTGAGAGCGAACTCGAAAAGGAACAAAATAAAGCCAACCACTAGAGGAAGGCTAGTAAGAGGTATATGCCATCTTTCTTTTTCTCAGTACTATTATAACTAGTTAAAAGGAAAAAATTGCTGTAAGGATCTGCCGCCGCCGCCAAACATACAACAATGGTTTAGAGAAATCTTTGGACTAGGACAAGACAGCACTTGCAGACTCTATCATACATTGTTATGAGCAATAGAATGTAGCACCAAAAACAAGACGGTCGTATCTTGCGACCTTGATTTATCTTTCTATATTTGGATCGGCTCTATTAAGGCAAATTCCCTTACTCTAAAGCGATATTGCTTTCCTACCTTTGTGTGATGGGAAGTAATTGATTGCTTTTGCTGACAGGTCTATTAGTATTCCGGGCTCCATTATGATGATATTTGAAACAAGACTGATATATCTATAAGGTATATGCTGATAGCCTGTCAGACATTTTTCCTGTTTTGACTATGAAAATTGGTAATATAGCCCTTAAGTTAACAGAGCCTTTAGATCCAACAAACACTTTACAGAGATG
>CAYWRR010000004.1:21738-30197 GCA_964460425.1 uncultured Nitrososphaera sp. | reverse complement strand
GGAGCCATTATTCTGTCCTCATACAGGATGGAGAGTTACGACGAATATCATACAAGCTTCAAAGGTTTAGTAGACTCAGGAATTCAAAATAATGAACCTATCTTAGCCAGAAGATATCATTAACATGAATATTGATCTCATCTATAGAATCTTTACATTTCAATTATACAATAGAGATACCATACCCAATTAGCAAAAATACCTAGAATATGAAATACGACTGTGGATCTAGAGCACATCACTTTCCAGTTATGTACCTGTACATGAATTGAGGTAATGACTGGCGCTGGCATCATACTATATGTGCTACACCTTGGCAACTATACTCTTGAAGCTATAACTGTGGCAGTGTTTGCACCAGTGATCGGCTTTCATTTTGCTGTGAGCAAAATACAACACAGCAATGCAGAATGGAAGCCGAGGAGTACAGTTAAGTTACTTCCCTAAAATACCAGCTCGTCAGTTGAAAGCGTCCGAGCGCAATATCTACATTTAAGCACTACTTTTTCCTTGTCAATGACATCTATCAGAGACCTTATTTCTTCGCCGCTATTTGTAATACATTTTAGGTTAGGACACTTAAAGATCCCTACTATTGAATGGGGCATCTGGATCTTACGCTTTTCCAGAAGCTTATAATCGCGGATGATGTTGATTGTTGACCGGGGGGCAATGAGTGCAAGCTTGTTGGTTTCACTTGTTTCCAGAAATCTATTTTCGACCTTTATGATGTCCTTCTTGCCATGCTTGCTACTTGGCACATTGAGTGCAACAGTGATCACATTGCCCTCCTTGCCAGTGATGCTCAGTGCTCGCAAAACCAGAAGTGCCTTGCCTGCTTCAATGTGATCTATTACTGTGCCGTCCTTTATTCTGCGCACAAGAAGCTGGCTCGTATCAGACATTTCTGGTGTCAATCCAGTGTGCTGCTAACTATAATATCAGCATACCGATAATAATTAGTAGACGGAGAGAGAGAGAGCTCTAACGATACATTGATTATTCCGCTGCGCTAATAGCCACTTTGTTGGATTATTCAATCGCTGGAAGCCAAAAGGAAAAATGTACAGTCTACGATGCACTCAGTGTGGCGCAGGATTCTTGTCCAGCTACAACCTGGAAGCCCCCATCTGCGGCAAGTGCCTCCAAAAGGCCAAGTCTTTAGATTCTACTGTAGATCACGAAAAGGTCTGTATTAAATGCGGTACACAAGGCGTAATATATGGCAAGGAATACTGCCATTCGTGCTACTTTGGATTTCAGAAGAAGAATTGAGCCGATGCATGGAAGGTTTGTAGAGAGCGTATGAGATATCAGTAGATGCTGCAATAGCCTAGTACATGTTTGCCTTTATCTCGAGATATTTGCATACAATAAAAAATTTCATTCTAGTAGGGAATCTTTTTTTAATAGAATATAATATGTCGAAAGACCGAGGCTCCTGTTGTAAGAATTGCATCAATTTATCAAATGAAAGAACACAGTTGTTACACGTGGAGTGTGAGAAATATGTGCATCCTACAAGAGATAGTGAGGCATGCACAAAACTTCTAGTAGATTCTTTTGATTATTAAGTCTTGCTTAGACTTTTTAGCTTAGGAAATGTACTAAAGTTTTGTCATCTACTACTGTAACATGATTTTTTCTTTACCAAAAAAGAAGCATACTGAAACTTAAAAGAAATCAAAGGTCATACAAGCTCTAGCCAAATGTGAAGATGTATATCTGGAACCCTCTGCCTGCAACCTTGATTGCTATCTGATGGTTGCCATACTCTTCATGCTCTACAATGTTATAGAGCCTTTGGCCATCTATTTTGACCATGCCATCTTCAGAGGTATCCTTGCCGCTTGAGCTGTCGTCTAATGGTAAGTTGTCCTCCAAAATGTAGAGCTCACCTCTGCCGCCAGCAACTATGTTGACTGTCTTGGCAGAGTATGATAGCACAATGCGTCCAATTTCACTCTGAAGTTCCATGTGGTCAGCATTATTTTTCCATTCACCTGCAAGGTATATCCTACTAGGTACAATCTCCGTACCGTTAGGGACCGTGTAATTGACTATCTGATCTGGTTGATATCCTTCCGAGTTTCCAAGTGGCGCCCTTGAATACTCATAGCCAAAGTACAGCTCAGATGTATTGATCCTATCGAAGTTGACACTCTGCGAAGTTTCAGGTTGCTTATTGATTGATCAATTGTGATGTTTGCACCGATGTATTCTGTGCACTCTGCAAGGAGAGAATGGATGACTTTTTCGGTTTCAGCATATGCGCCTTCTCCGATGTGATCGTAACGAATGTAACCCTAGTTATCAATCAGGTATTTTCGCGGCCAATAGCGATTTTCGTATGCCTCCCATGTGCCTTTTGCATTATCCTGCACTACAGAATGATGTCAAATTTCTGAACTGCTGCCCTGACATTGTTATAGTCTTTTTCAAACTCAAATTCTGGCGTGTGTACTCCTACAATCACTAGACCGTTGTCTGCATGTTTTTCATGCCATGCGTTCAAGTATGGAATAGTTCGGATGCAGTTGATACAACTGTACGTCCAGAAATCTACCAGTACCACCTTGCCTCTCAGATGTGCAAGCGTTATTGGCTCAGAGTTGATGTAGCCGTTGACATTTGTTAGCTCTGAAGCCAGCTTAAACTGTGACTTGTCTATTTGCACTCTAGTTATTGTTCCATTGTCTTCAACTATTGTGGCAGGAACAAAACTCTTCTGCTGGCCTGAGGCACCATTATTGAGCTCTGGGGTATTAAAGTATACTCCAAAGCCTACAATAAACGCTACAACTGCAACCCCTACTATCAGTGCACTCAGGTTGTCCGCGTTCATAGTTCTCCTCATCCTACTTGCAAGTTAATTATCTCATTTGCGAGTGGAAAATTGCCGATTATGTTTAGTTGGTTTGTAAATACAAGTATACCAAGCAAGATCAGTATCGCACCCATTACCGGATTAAAAAGTTCAGATACTTGACCATCTTGCGAATTATCTTTGTTGATTGCGAGAAGAAGGCGCCTATTATGAGGAACGGCAAGCCAAGTCCAAGTGAATATGCTAGAAGTGAATTGTAGGCGGCTCCAGGAGACGTGGCGGCAAGCGTAAGAGTTGTACCAAGTATCGGACCTACGCAGGGAGTCCAACCAGAAGCAAAGGCAGCTCCAAACACAAAAGATGTCAGATAGGTAGTCTTAAACCTAGGCAGGTTTCTTATTTTCTTTTCAAAGTTTAGCAAGCGCAGCTTCATAGACAAGATAAGGTATCCTCCAAATGCAATTATTACTGCGCCCCCTATCACCTGAAAAGTGATCTGAAAGCCAGTGCTGATGTTGGTAAGGAAGCTGTTCGATACAACACCCATGATGGCAAATACAAGCTAGAACCCAAGAACAAAGTAGACTGTGTTCAGAAAGATGTTGAGTCTTGTGGATTTTTTCATTGCTAGTGAAGCGCCGCTAGGGCTCTGGTTTTGACTCTGGATCTCGGTAAGGACTGTGCCGGAGAGGTATGAAACAAAGGCAGGGATTATCGCCAATATACATGGCGAGAAGAATGATCCTGCCCCCGCTAGAGGAGATATTAGAACGCTAGTCTCTACCAATTCATGCAGAATCTGCCAATTTTTGGATTAATGCTTTTTTCCAGATCTCTGGCCCCCTACATAGTCTCTATGATGCAGCTTTGGTGGTCTTTAATCCTGCAGGCCAGACTGTTACCTTCAGAAGAGCTATTAGTCCTATGAGCTCCGCGAGATGTATCCCGGCAAAGTAGGGAAGCAATTCATCAGAATAAAGAGGTGCCATTGCAAAGTATCCGTAGACCGCTATTCCATTGTGAAGCATCAGCATACCTGCAAAAACTGCTAGGCCGATCGTAAAAGTGGCTCTTGTCTTGATATATATCCTAGCATACACAATCAGCAATGCAACTAGTATAACCACGTTTGCCATGCTTATCAGCGAGCTAATATCCATCAGTAGAGCCATTAATCATCAGACAGAGAAATTTCCTTATTTACTTTTTTCCAGATTTGTTCTGCTTTTCTATCGCGGCCTGGATCTCGTTGAATGCCTCAATGTTGGCCTCGAGGTAGTTTGAAATAAAGTAAAGTATTGCGTACTTTTCGCCAGCCTTTGTGACCATGTTGTTCCTCTCAAGCACACTAATGTGATGCTGCACTAGCTTGTAGTCGACCCCAAGGGCATCAGCAAGCTGGTTGATGTTGTAAGGTCTCTTTTTGAGAAAATCTATTATCCTTATCCTATTTTCACCCCCACGTGAGCCAGCAAAAAGGAACCAAAGCACGCGCTTAGCATCTGGATCAGGCATATATTCCCATGCTTCTTATGAGATCTTGAAATTTAAACTGAATATGATACCGTATACCTTATATCATTGTCTTGTCTAAACAAAGCAAGACAAAAGTTTCTGTACGGCGGATTTGTCAAGTTTGAGCAGAAAATGACTTTTCATATCTTCCGTGGCTTTTGTGGATGTAAAAAGAAAAAATATACAAAGTGAAAAGGAAAATGACAAAAACCTTCGAAGAATTGGGTTTGAGTGCGCAATTAACAAGAGCACTCGCAGAAAATGGATTTAAGGCGCCATTTCCTATACAAGAGACAGCTATACCTCTTATTTTACAGGGTAAAGATGTAGTGGGACAGGCGCACACAGGAACAGGCAAGACAGCGGCCTTTGGTCTACCCATTTTGCAACAGATCAGGCCAGGTGGCCCAGTACAGGTTCTGGTACTTACTCCGACAAGAGAACTTGCGGTGCAGGTAACAGATGAGATCAACCGGTTAGCAAAGTACACGGGAATAAAGGCAGTCACAATCTACGGCGGCCAAAGCATCAACCTACAGCTTGACAAACTCAGACGAGGTGTGCAAATAGTAGTTGCGACACCTGGCAGACTTATTGATCACATCAAGCAAGGCTCGATAATCCTAGATGATGTCAGGTTCGTAGTGCTCGATGAAGCGGACAGGATGCTCGATATGGGCTTTATTGACGACATCAAGTTCATCTTGTTCTATGTCAATGAAGACAGGCAAACATGTCTTTTCTCTGCAACGATGCCGCCGGAGATCTTGAGGCTGGCAGACGAATACATGAGGCAGAACAAGATTGAGCACGTGAGGCTTAATGAAGAAGAAATCACACTTGAAACTATCGAACAATCCTATCTGGTAGTAGAAGAGCGCGAAAAATTTAAGTACTTGATAGACTTCATTAGGCGTAACCAGAATGCCAAATCACAGACCATAGTGTTTGCTGCGACAAAACAAAGAGCAGATAGGTTTGCCTATAGGCTCAGGCAGGAGGGCTTTAGCGCGGTCACTATTCATGGAGATCTTTCACAAAAACAGAGGGACAATGCTATGCACAAGTTCAAGAGGGGAGCTGAAGACATACTCGTTGCAACAGACATAGCAGCAAGAGGAATCGATGTCCCAGCTATTGGAAATGTAATCAATTATGACGTGCCTGAGGACCCAAATGTCTATTTCCATAGGATTGGAAGGACTGCAAGAGCAGGGGGAGAGGGGAAGGCAATCTCACTTGTCTCAAACGACAGGATCTCTGACTTTGAGCGAATTCTTGCAAAGACAAAGTTTCCGATCCGCAAGCTGAATGATGAACTTGGAATTGTCGTGCCGGTAATAGCGCAGCGCCAAGCGTCGTTTGGCCGTGGTGGTGGATACCGGTGGCACGGTGGTAGCTATGGCAGCAGAAACGGCTACCGCAATGAGCGTAGTGGCGAAAGGCCCTATGGCAGTGGATACGGTGGAAGAGGTTCTGGGGGCTATAGGCGTAGCTGGAGTCAGACCGGATATAGTCGCGACAGAAGACGCAGTCGCTATGGTTACAGCCGCAGATACAACGGCGGCAACAACAACTACTACTATTAGCAGGCACACCGTTTTTAAAGCCCGCTGGCTCTCTATTTTTTGATGTCTTTTGGCGTCGACACTTTAGGAGGGCTAGCTGAGAAGCTCAAACAGCTAATCAACGACACTCAGAATCTGTACGAATCATTTATCGACGCAAACCAGCTCTACAAACAGGGTAAAATCGGAGATAAGGAATTCTTTATCAAGATAGGTGAGTATCTTGTCTCAACCTCTGCACTGAATTTTCTTGCTGTTAGAGTAATACTTGAAATCAAAAATGCCATGGAGAAGGGCACGTCGATCAAAAGTCCAACGGGGGGAAGTTCATCATCTCCATCAGCTTCACAGGCAGGTTTTGGCATAGGGGGATTCGTAGGCACTGGCGGCACAGTAGGGTCCGCTACTGCAAGCAGCAATGAATACACGCTTCCTTCACCAGAGGAGCCTACATTCAAGCCTGTCGATCTTGAGCTACCAAAATTGCGAGCAAGCTCAACAACAACAACAACAAAGAACTGTATTGCTTGCAGTGCGTCGATACCAGCGCATGCCAAGTTCTGCAGTAAATGCGGTAGGTCACAATAATTAATATAGCTACTTTCAGCCATTCATTAATAATGGCAAAAGTGTTCAATGGCAGAGCCGCAACTGAGGAATACATGTCAACTCACTCCCTCACATTTTCTACTCCTGATATGACACTAAGAAAATTCGCAATTTGGCTTGGGGATCAGGTGAATCTCCCTAACGTGGGACAGGGGCCTCGCCTCATGCTCTACCTTGAAGAAAAAGGCAGCAAAAAAGACCCAGAGTTGATGCCGGACATTGACGACTCTTTCAAGCCTAGCGGTGCTGTCACAGATATGTACAAGGGAGTAAAGTCAGATGCGCCCACTGAAGTGATGTCTCCTCCCAAATTGACGCCACTTGACAGGGGTACATTTGAGCCTGAAACGAAATTTTGTATCAGCTGCGGCAACAAGCTTAAGGTCAAGGCACGATTCTGCACAAAATGTGGCAGCGTACAGAGCTAGCTCTTGCTCTGCTTTTCCTTCATTTTTAGATAGCATTCATTGCATATCATTTTTGAGAATAGAAAGTTGAATGCGTAGAATCTGACTCTGCTGCAGGATTCACAAGTGCGCATATCTATTATTATTATTATCCATAAATAAATAATGCATTACATAGTAAAAATGCTAATTGAAGAAGCTCAGATTTGTTATAACCGGCAATCCTGGTGTTGGCAAACATACAAGCGCTAAGATAATCGCAGAAAAGATAGATGCAAAGATAATTGATATCAATGATGTTGCAATTGACAACAAAGCTACGGGAAAGAGTAATGCTGATCTCGGGCTTGATGTTGATGTCAAAAAGCTAGTAAGGCTGCTTGAGAATCTTCTCAAGATAGAAAGAGATTTGGTCTTAGTGGGACATCTTGCTCCTTATGTGTTAAAACCTTCTGGCATCAGCTTGGTAGCTGTGCTGCGCAGGTCACCGTATGAATTAGAGAAGACTCTTAAAAAGAGAGGCTACAATGTTGGCAAAGTCAGAGAGAATGTTGCAAGCGAGATCTTAGGTACATCACTCTACGATTCGCTGAAAACCTTTGGCAAGCATAAAGTTGCCGAATTTGATACGACAGGTAAGAGCCCAGAAGAGACTGCAGACGAAATATTAGCTGTACTGCAGAACAAACAAAAATCAAAACCAAAACCAAAAATTCTATGGATAGACTGGCTTATCCTTGTATCAGAAAAGGGCGACATTCAGAGATTTTTCAAATACTAATGTTTACATCTTATTCCTCCAGTAAAATTTCAAATCAGCAAAGCATGTGTGTGACTTACATGAGACCATGACAAAGACAGGTAGCAGCGGTTTGCCACTTTATCTGAAGCGAATACAATAAAAATAACTTATAGGAAGAAAACACATAAAACATATCTATGCTTGAAGACGTATGTATGTGTGTAATGTTTTTTGTAGTCTGGTATCAGGAGTGTCAAACAATATCATTACGAACTAACAGTATCTGGTATGCAAATGTCTACTGTCATACATGTGTACGTGGAGCAATCTGCACATTTGAATGAACAATAAACAATTTGTATAACTATCTAGATAGCAAAAAATCATACATTACAAGTATCTCAAAGATATTGTTGAAGTCAGAAAAGTGAATGTAAAAATAAGTAGATGTAGAGATTAAGCAGGGCTACTACAACAAGACGCACATATATCAATATCATGCAGAGCATAGGAGAGGTGCCTAAAGCTATATTGAGCGTAGAGTAGGCAGTACGTTACAAAAATTCGTATATATATTACTCGACGATACCGATTAGCATGACTGCAGTTGTATCACGCAAATTTGGGGAGGAGGCGCTCCAGTTCCTTGGAAAAAAGGTCTCAGTAGAGACTTCGGATCAAAAAATTTACAGTGGCATTCTAGCGGGAATAGATGAAAGACTTGATGTTGTCCTCGATAATGTTGAAGGATACGGGATCCTGAAAGTGATTATCAACGGCTCATTTGTCAA
>CAYWRR010000004.1:0-21728 GCA_964460425.1 uncultured Nitrososphaera sp. | reverse complement strand
GTAAGATTGATGGAAAAACCATTTGACTTTAAGGCACTTGCAGAAAGACTCTCAAGAGTTTTCCCTGGTCTTGTTAAGGTGCGAGAAGATGTTGGTGCAATAATCGTCATGGACAAGATCAAGGTAACACAAGCTGGCATCGAGGAAGGTTCTGGGCTTGCTGCCGACAGGGTTAAGACTATCTATGACGAATTCACAAGGGAGACAAAGAAGTAGTTGTGTTTGAGGTCTATCGCTCGGATCTGGCAGCTCGCATAGGAAGACTTCAGACGCTACATGGCGTTGTTGAAACTCCAGCCTTTGTGCCGGTCGTACACCCAGTAAGGCAGACGGTCAGCACACAATTTTTAAAAAAGATGGGCTTTGATCTTGTGGTTACAAATGCTTACATCACTTTCCGTCATTATGGTGACGAGGCACGAGGGAGAGGAATACATGACATCATTAATTATGATGGGGCTGTTATGACTGACTCTGGGGGTTATCAAGTACTTGAGTATGGCTCCGTGGAAGTTGAGCCAGCAATGATGGCCCAGTTTGAAAATGACATCAAAAGCGACATATGTATCCCTCTTGATAGGCCCACAGGCTATGGCCTTGAATATGAAAAGGCAAAAGAATATGTTGCGATTACACTAAAGAATGCTCTGGAGAGCCTGCGCGTGATAGGCAACACAGGCGCGATATGGGTTGCACCTGTGCAGGGAGCAGAGCACTTTGATCTTGTGGAATATTCTGCAAGGGAGCTTGATACAATGGGTTTTGAGATGATGGCGCTTGGCAGTCCTGTTGAACTGATGGAAGCATACGAGTTTGCTAAGCTTGCACGCATGATAGCATCTGCAAAAAGAGTGATCCCTGCGAAACCCATTCACCTCTTTGGAGCCGGTCATCCGCTCACTATTCCCCTTGCAATTGCACTTGGCTGCGACACTTTTGATTCTGCTTCCTATATGCTGTACGCCAAGGATAATAGATACATGACCCCAAATGGAACAGTCAGGCTCGATGAATTGACTTATCTATCGTGCCAATGCCCAGTTTGCTCATCGCATACAGTGCAGGAATTGCACAAGATGAAAATGGATAAGCGGACCACTGAGATTGCAAAACACAATCTCCATATCCTTAAGGCAGAGGTAGAAGCTGTCAAGCAAGCGATAATGGATGGCCGGCTTTGGGAATATGTTATGCAGAAAGCGCGAGCACATCCAAAGCTAATGGAAGCAGCGCAGATCTTCAAGGATGTCGAAATGCTGGAGGAAGGCACACCGCTCTTCAAAGAAAAGGCTATTTTTTTTTATGATCCAATAGACCAGCATAGGCCTGAGGCAAAAAGATTCAGGAAGACGGTTGCAACATTTCAATCATCGAAGAAGAAGAAAAAACTAATTCTATGTCCTGAAGACGAGATCCACCCATTCTACTCCACTACAAGTTACAAAGATATTGTAAAAAAATTCCCTGATGCACAGGTCTGCAGCTACAGTCCTTTCCTAGGTATTATTCCAGCAGAAATATCAGATATTTTTCCAGCATCACATAACCTTGCTACAAGGTCAGACCACAGACTCGAAGACTATCCAACATTTATAGAATCACTAAAGTCATTTACAGGCAAGTTTGAGAAAATAGTGGTTGTAGCTCCTGATGATTTCATGAAACAGGCTACTAAAGCCGCAAGTCTAAATGCATGCCTTATCGATGATATTTCTGCACTTTGACATACGCAGATGCGATCAGGCTGCAAAAAAATATTGCAAAAAAGGTAGTAGCGGCTAAGAATGACTTTGGCGATATACATAGTATTTGCGGAGTTGATGTTGCGTACAGTAGCAGCAACAGCAACGCTGCATACTGCTCTGCCGTTATTATGGACAGAAACATGCAGAAGCTTGTCGAATCCGTCGATGTGCAAACTATTGTAAATTATCCTTATGTGCCAGGATTATTGATGCTAAGAGAGGCGGAACCCATTTTCTACGCGCTCAAGTTGTTAAAAAATACTTTTGAGCTACTGCTTATTGATGGCCATGGACTATTGCATCCGAGGAAATGTGGACTAGCCTGCTACATTGGTGTAACCCTTGACAAACCCACTATTGGTGTTGCGAAAAGCAGGTTATGTGGAAGGGTGCGACCAGATGGGTTTGTGGAGTTTGATGGCGAGATTCTAGGCTATGCAATTAGCAAAAAATTGTATGTCAGTGTTGGCCATAGGCTAACTTTGAATACTGCAATTGCCTTGGTAAGGGAGCTTGGTATTGAGCCTCTGAGACTTGCAGACATTAATTCAAGAAAGAACAAGAAGAAAAGCGAGATAGATTAGTAGTTGACAGTTATAAATATTACCATCGACTTTCTTGGTGTTTGGTTTGTATTTTGCAAGTCCTAATCTTTTTTTACCTAGCCCTAGCTTGTGCTAATAATAACTTATAATCTCATATTATAAGATAGATTATGATATATGTGATGTAAGAAGCAAGTTAGTGCTCTTTAGATGATTAGAAAATAAAAATGTAAAAAGGGGATATATATTGATGGTCGTTTCCGACTTAACCTTCTTCCCAGCCCTTGTCGAACACACCATTCTTGTGCAGAGGGACGGGTTGTCCTGCGGTGTACTCCATTGGCCTCATCCAGAAGATAGCATGTGTCGGGCAAACGCCTACACAAGCGCCGTCTGAAATGCACCTTTCTGGATAAAAGACGAACGCCTTGCCCCTCTTCCATCCTTCTACTGGTTTTACCCTGAGAACGTCTGGGCCGAGTGCAGTGCAAATCTCTACACAGAGTGCACAGCCAATGCACCTTTGCTCATCTACATCCGGAAGTATAGCAATTGGCATCTATAATTCACTTAAAGTCACTATTGTTCGAAACTATTTAAACCCTATGTATTCTGCAAAACAGTGTTATAATGTAAACATCTAAGCGTAGCATAAAAGCTGATTGAATAACAAACTATGAATGAAAATAAAGGAAAAAGTTGTTTTATTTTTTCATTCTGAGCACATCTACTTGGCCACTGTGTAGCCAGTCTTTCAGCTCATCATGTGTTGGCTTGGCGTCGTGCTTGCCTGACAGATGAAGATGCAGAAGAACATAGTTAACTTGGTTGAGTAAGGGCTTGTTTGATTCATCACCTTTGCGAGCCTTTTGCTTCAAGTCAGCCGGAACAGTATTCCACCAGTCATCAAATTTTCTAACCATACCAACATTCTAAGAACTGAACTTATTAAGGGTTTTCGGTTCTTACAAAACACTGTTATACAAATACAATTGAACTAACCTCAACCCATTAGAAATATAAGGATTGAGAAAAAAGAGCAAGGTTATGCCCTTCGCAATTCATGAGCTGCATAATGCGTATAGAGCCTACAGGCAGTTTTTGGATTGCAGCCCGCCTCTCCATCATGTGCGCTACATCTTTCCTTTTTTTGAGGGTTCATATTTTGCATATCGTAAGGTAGATGTACTTCGGACTGTAAAGATTGCAAAGGCGATTTCTGCTAATCCAAGCTATGTAGACATAGGGTGCGGCTACGGCGACTTTCTCGATAAAGTGCGGCATCTATTACCGAATGCAAGGGGAATAGAAAAGGACGCAAGTATTTTTTATGTATTTCAGATTTCAAAGCCTGATTACATTAGCCTGATACCAGCCGAGGAATTGTCTGAGTCAGTAGATGTAGCATTTGTCGGCTGGATGGAGCCCGGGCAGGATTTTCGTAGGTTTGTGGCCAAATGCGCCAAGTGTGTTATTACAACCTTTGACTCAGGTGGTCAATGTGGCATAAACTGTGCTTGCGAATATGAAGAATTTGGCTTCCAAAGGGTGGCATGGTGGAGAACACCATCGTGGATAGATGTAAACGGAGAGCTCATGAACCGTTATTATGCCCCTTCACTTGACTTAGGCAAGAAGGAGCAGTTATCAAAATTGCGCACCGCACACAACTTTTGGTATGTGTATGCAAAGCCAGAACTTACCGCCAAGATCAAGTCAGGCTTGCAATGGTGGTTGAAAAAAGTAGAAGATCCAAATGATAGGTTCGATTTTGAATCTGTCCTTGATGAATGTGGCTTCCATTACATGGAGGAACTGCCAGGACTTGCAAACAATAGGAAGGTGTGGGAAGTGAAGTTTGACTAAATGCCATTTAATCTTGAAGATCTGCGCAAGGCCAGGCATGAGCTGGCGCACTTTGGTGCCAACAGATTGTCATCAAACCATGAGCGCTATATATTTCCTTTTTTTAAAGGCTCTTACTTTGCATACAGGAAGGTGGATGTGCTGCGCACTGTAGCTGTTGCAAAGGCAATCTCAAGTAATCCAAAATACCTCGATGTGGGATGTGGCTACGGAGATTTCCTAAAGCAAGTACGGAAGTTTATTCCTAGCGCTGAAGGAATCGAAAAGGATGCCAGGATTTTTTATGGTCTTGGCATCATAAAGCCAGATTATATTAGCATTGTCGACGCGCATTGGATAGACAAAAAATACGACATTATTTTCATAGGTTGGATGGAGCCGGGCCAGGACTTTCGCGATCCAATCGCACGTAGCACTGATGTTATTATCACGACACTTGATCAGGGGATCAGCTTGGAAGCTGAATTTGACGGTCATGGCTTCCAGAGGGTAGCATGGTGGAGAACACCTTCATGGGAGGATGTCAATACCGAGATTATGAATCGGTATTACACAAGAATGCCAGTTAGTAGGCGAACCAAACTTGCAAAGATGCGAGGAGCACACAACCTTTGGTATGTGTATGCGAAGCTACAAAAAGTCCCAAGAGTCAAGGAAGCACTCAAAGTACAGGTTGAAAAAGAGTCACCTATTGCTCACAGATATGACTTTGAATCCATACTTGATGAATGTGGATATGGCTATTTGCAAAAGCTAGAAAATCCTGCGATGCTAGAACCAATGTGGCAGGTGCAATGGAATTAGCAAGCTTTAAAGAGAGTATTGCTGACAGCTCTATAGTAACAATAAATTGAAAGTTAAGGTTTTGGGAGCGGCTAAGGAGGTGGGCCGCTCGGCATTTCTCGTCAACTGTGACCATACTAACATACTGATGGACTATGGTGTCATGCTCAAGCGTGAGCCCATCTTCCCAATGCATGTCAAACCCAAGGAGGTTGATGCTGTAGTCATCACTCATGCACATCTTGATCACTCCGGCTTTGTTCCCTCCTTGTACCTGTCCAGCTCAACAAATATTCCGGCACTTGGCACTCTTCCAACTTTTGAGCTTTCTGAATTGCTTATTGAAGATATGATTAAGCTCTCTGGATTCTACCTACCATTTGAATACATTGATGTTATGACGATGCTCCGGAGCTCCAAAAATCTGCAATATAGAGAACCCTATATTGTAAACAATGCCAAAGTGACGCTTCATGAATCAGGTCATGTCGTAGGTGGTGCAAGCATTGTAGTAGAACATGAGGGCAAGAATGTATTTTATAGTGGTGACATCAACACCCGCGGTTCAAAACTTTTGCGACCTGCAGACCTTGAATTTGGCGAGATTGACCTGATGATAATAGAGAGCACCTATTCGCAGTCAGAACAGCAACCCCGCGAAGAGGCTGAAAAGGAGCTAGTTGAATTTGCACATGAAGTCATAGAGCGCGGTGGGACTCTTTTTGTCCCATCCTTTTCAGTCGAGCGCGCACAAGAAATAGCATGTGTGCTCAAGGCCTACAATTTTAAGCACAAGGTGGTAATGGACGGCATGGCTCTTAAAGCAAATCAGATAATGAGCCGTCACCCTGCATTCCTCAAAGATGCAGAAATGTTCAGACGAGCCATAGGTGAGGCTGAGTGGATAGAGGGCTGGAGCAGAAGGCGCAGAGTAGTAGAGGAGCCATGCGTCATAATCTCGCCGGCAGGGATGCTAGTTGGAGGCTCTGCAATATTTTACACACAGCAGATAGCCAATAGCGAGAAGAATGGTATTGCGATTGTGTCATACCAGGGTGAGGGGACACCTGGCAGAATGCTCCTAGAAAAGCGTGTTGCCAACTTTGATGGCAAGATAAGAAAATGCTACGCTGATGTTAAGCGCTTTGAATTTTCCGGTCACAATAGCAGGAGTGAGCTTTTTGAAATCTTGGATCATGTCAAAGGCGACCCAAAGGTGCTGACTGTACATGGTGATAGCCCATCATGCGTCAAGTTTGCCGAAGAGATAAAGGAAATCTATGGCTATGATGCGCATGCGCCAAGCCAAGGCGAAGTGGTAGAGGTTTGATCATCAAGAATACCGACCCTTACAAGATGAAGAAATGTATGTTATGCAAGCGCAATATTGCACTAAATGTGAAATATTTTACATACCCTCTCTCCCTGCAGCAGATCTGCATGGATTGCGCAGAAAAAGAGATACCGAAAACTATTGAATTATTGCAAAAAGATTTGGAAAAGATTAGAGAGATAAAAGCTAGAGACTGATCGTATCTTCCTTTTTGTCAGAACTGCAGCGCTTTAGATGCATCTACCTTGCTTCTTGCTTACCATTGATGTAAGCATTCTAAGAACATTGCTCAAGAGTATGCCAAGAACCTAGATATTGCCAGTCTCGTTTTGGATCTTGCACCTTATTATTGCCAATATTCTGCAGAAAATTGTGAAGATGAATCTGCCAAGAATCTTGCCCCTCAACTTGAAGTTGCCCCTATGAGAGAGGATTTGTACATCAACTATAATATCTGCCAATGTTACTACATGCTCAAAGATTGTGGCTGAATTACTTCATATATCATTCCGTATCATCATCATCGCTATACTAGATAAGACTTAACTAGGTAATTAGTTTGAATATTTGTATGCACAAAGACTAAAATCTAACTATTCGGGCTTTTCTCTCTTGACCCACGCTGTTCGTCCCTTGTGATCTACTAGCTCAACAGAGCGCTCTAATAGTTTTTTGCGTATTTCATCTGCCTCTTTGAATTTTTTCTCAGCCCTAAGCTTGTTACGTTGTACCACTATTTCATCGATTTCTTTCCTTTCTTTGTCACTAGATTCTACAATTTTCAGCCCCAGAATGTCCAATATCTTGTTTAGAGTTGGCAATGCACTATTAGCCATATCTGTTGTTAGTTTGTCTGCAGCAATATATCTATTGAGCTTTGCTACAAGCTTTACCAACTCCGCAACTGCAAACGATGTGTTCATGTCCTCGTCCATTGCAACTTCAAAAGATCGCATCGATTCATCACATATCCTCTGCACAGAATCAACCTCACCACCCCTGCCTACTGCAAGCTGCAGTTCGTAGGCACATGTCTCTATCTGGCGCCACCTTTGGATTGACTCTTTTAGCAATTCGTCAGTATAATCAAGAGGCTTTGAATAATGTGCTGACAAGCAGTATAGCCGGAGAGGATTTGCTCTCCATGTTTTTAGCGCCTGCTCTATTGTAACAATGTTGCCAAGTGACTTGCTCATCTTTTGTGAATTGACGGTAACCATGCCGGTGTGAACCCATATCTTGGCGAGCTGCTTGCCGGTGTATGATTCTGACTGGGCTATCTCATTTTCATGGTGTGGAAAAACTAGATCGTGTCCGCCGCCATGAATCTCGAACGTGTCGCCAAGATATTTGCGCGACATGGCAGAACACTCTATATGCCAGCCGGGCCTCCCGTTACCCCAAGGGCTTGGCCATACTGTCTCATCTGAATAGAACTTCCAGAGCGCAAAGTCAAGTGGGTCCTCTTTTGAGGGATCTATCTCTATCCTTGCGCCGGACTCTAGCTCTTCAACCGACTTTTTTGATAGCTTGCCGTAACCCGGAAATGACTTGATTCTGAAATATATACCATTGAGCGCCAGATATGCATGTCCCTTTTCCATCAAGCCATCAATTAACTGAATCATTTCCTCGATGTGATCAGTAGCCTTTGGGTAGTAATCTGCTTGCATTACATTCAAGCTATCAAGATCGTTGAAGTATCTGTCAATGTATCTCCTCGATATTTCCTGTGCCTTCTTGCCCTCTGCTTTTGCGCGGTTGATTATCTTGTCATCGACATCAGTAAAGTTTTGTACAAAAATTACCTTATAGCCTCTTGATAGCAAGTATCGGCGCAATACATCAAATATAATGATTGTTCTTGCATGCCCAATGTGAGAGTTGTCATAGACTGTGACTCCACAAACATACATCCTCACTAGATAGTTCTGGAGCTTTAGCTCCTCTACTTGCCGGCTGAGTGTGTTGTATAATTTCACTGTCGCGATTTGGGGTGAGCTTGCCCCTGCTTTTTACTTTGCTAGGCATCAATGTAAATGTCATTTCCTCTAATGTCTACATTGTAAGTTATCAGTTTTACTCCTTCAAGGTAGTCGAGCAACTCCCCGGTTCTAATGTTGTAGTGCCACGAATGCAGGGGACATTCGACTACCTCACCGTCTATCTTGCCGGGAGCAAGTGATCCGTCCTGATGGCGGCAGAGCGCCTCAATTGCATAGTATTTGCCGTTTGCATAGAAAAGTGCAATTCTTGTGCCATTAACATAAAGCTCCTTGCCGCTATTCTCTTTAATCTCAGCCCGCTGGGCGACCTTGAGAAATGCCAATTATCATCACCTTGTAATCAATCTGGCTATAAATTGGTTATAGGACAATAGAGCCGTCAATACAAACCCTTCCGCCACATCTAAATATCTCCACGAGTGCTATAGCAATATCAATTCCGGCATGACATCGTCATACAGGCTCATGATAGCCGGCATTCTGGCTCTTATGATTTTTGGGATAGCTATGGCCCTTTATGGATACCAGCAGGCCGTTTACCCCTTCGATAGCGCGCTTGGATATCTGAAGAGGGCCCAGACTGCCCAGACTCCGGAAGCTCTGGCAAGCTTTGTATCAGACGCGAAGATGGAACTGCCAGAGAGCGGCAATCCGGTCTGGGTATTTCCAACTGCAAAAACAGACTTGGCACTCATACAAAGAAATCTAAACGACATTGTGACTCGCGCCAACTCGATAGCATCAATAGAGCCCCATAGTGCTGAATATAATTCTGGCATGCTGGACATCCATGTATCGCTAGAGATCATCCAGCGAGATATGATCGATGCTATGCCGTACCTCTATGTTAGTTTTACCAACATTATGCTAAGTGTAGTATGGATAGCGATAATACTTGCACTCTTTGTACTCATAAGAAGAGGAAGAGCAAGGTTCCGCGAACAAGAGTATGAAAACCAATAGCTAGCTTTTATTGCATGTCCTATCATTTATAAATCGTGCCCGGAAAGATAGCTGATAACAACCTCGCAGAGAAGGGAGGACGGTCATATGAGTGGGCTACCAGGCGTATGGGCATAGTTGAAAGGATAAAAGCAATTAATGAGAGCAGTCAATCTCTGGCAGGTTTTCGGCTTGGCTTTTGCCTTCACATCACAAAAGAAACATCAGTCCTTGTGATGGCTGCAAAGAGCTTGGGCGCAGACATCGCGATTTGTTCAGCAAATCCCTTGTCGGTCCAAGATGACATTGCAGCTTTTCTCTACGACATGGGTGTAAATGTGTACGCTTGGCGCGGTGAGACAGAATTAGAGTATCGGCACTGCATCCGCGATGTGCTTGCATTTAGACCCGCCATAATAACTGACGACGGAGGTGATCTCCATTCAATGGCACATCAGCAAAAGGCAAAGGGCATAACGGGTGGCACCGAAGAGACAACGTCAGGGGTAAAGAGACTTGTTGCCCTAGAAAGGGGAAGCAGACTCCTATATCCCATTATAGCGGTCAATAATGCGCGTACAAAATACCTTTTTGATAACAGACATGGCACTGGACAGAGCACCCTTGATGGCATAGTGCGGACAACTGGCATACTATTGGCAGGCAAGAATGTCGTTGTATGCGGCTATGGTTGGGTGGGCAAGGGGGTGGCAACTCGGGCAAAGGGTATGGGGGCCATAGTGACTGTAACTGAAGTTGACCCTATAAAAGCAATCGAAGCCAAGATGGATGGATTTGAGGTAATGCGAATGTCAGACGCTGCGCCTGCCGGCGACATTTTTGTTACATGCACAGGACAAACGTGCGTGATAAGGAAGGAGCATTTTCTTAGGATGAAAGATGCTGCCATTCTGGCAAACGCAGGACACTTTGATGTCGAGATCGATATAAAGAGCCTTTATGAAATGAGCTGCTGCGAACCGGTACAGATTAGTTCAAATATTGAGCGCTTTGATGTAAATGGAAAGAGGTTATTCCTGCTGTCAAAAGGGAGAGTAGTCAACTTGGTTGCTGCAGAAGGCCACCCGCCGGAAGTAATGGCTCTATCATTTGCCAACCAGCTGCTATCTATTTTATACATTGCAAGAAACCATGACATGATGGAGGTAAAAGTGCATAGTGTGCCAGAACAAATAGATCAAGATGTTGGAAGTTATGCACTTGATTCAATGGGCATCAAGATAGATCAAATTACAGAAGAGCAAGAGCGCTACCAGCACACCAGTTAGGTTAAAATGCTGTGCATTGATTGCAACTGTGATGCCGGATAATAGCAGCAGTAGCGAAAGCGCAGTCATTACAAGCGCACTCCCTTATGCAAATGGGGAGATACATCTGGGTCATATAGCCTCTACATATCTACCGGCAGATATTTTCACACGTTTTTTGAGACTGAACCGTTTGAAGGCGTACCATATCTGTGCTACTGATGATTTTGGAACTCCGATCTTGATAAGAGCAGAAAAAGAGAAAAGAAGTCCCAAAGAATATGTTGAATACTGGAACAGGCAGGACAAGGAAGATTTTGAATCATTAGGTATTTCGTTTGATATTTTTTATAATACGAGCTCCAAAGAAAATGTTGAGTTTGTCCAGTACGTTTTCAGACAATTGCGCGAGAACGGTCACATTTATGACCAGAATGTAATTCAGTTCTACTGCACCTATGATAACAAATTTTTACCAGACAGATATGTAATTGGTATCTGCCCTTACTGCAATGCAGAAAACCAGTATTCAGATCTATGTGAAAAGTGTGGCCGCGTCCCAGATCAGATACTGGAGCCTAAGTGTGCAATATGTGGCAGGCCACCTGTCAAAAGAGAGAGCAAACACTACTTTTTCCGTCTGTCAAGCTTTGAAGAGAAACTGAAGAAGTGGCTCATGTCGAATATACACTTGCAGCCAGACGTCAAGAACTATGTCATAAACTGGATAAATGAAGGACTGCAGGACTGGGACATCACCCGTGACCTTTCATGGGGCGTGCCAATACCCCTACCCGAGGCAAAGGGTAAGGTGTTTTACGGCTGGTTCGATAACCACCTATGCTACATCTCATCCCTTGTCAAGTTCGTCAAGGATAGGGGAGGCAATGGTAAGAGATTCTGGAACGAATCAGAGATTTACCACTTCATTGGCAAGGATATTATATACCACCACTATCTTTTCTTGCCTGCAATACGCCTTGGCATCAATTCAGAATACAAGCTTCCAGAATATATCCCCACAAGGGGCCACCTTATGCTGCAAAACCAGAAGATATCAAAGAGCAGAAAGTGGTATATTAGCCTGAAGGATTTTACCTCTGCATTCAACCCGGACTATTTGAGATTCTACGTTGCGTCTGTAGTTACATACTCGCAAGACGATCTGAATTTTGACTTTGACGCATTCTATGAAAGGATAAACAATGAGCTGATCGCCAACATCGGCAATTTCATAAATAGGGCTCTTTCATTCACACGAAAGTCCTTTCAAGGCATAGTGCCCACGTCATCCAGCATTGACGATACGATAGAAAAAGAGCTAGCGGCAACAGTGTATGAAACACGCAGGCTGCTGTCAAGCAATGAGATAGACAGGTCGCTCAAGAGAATCCTAAAATATAGTAATTATATGAACCATTATTTCCAGACAAACTCACCTTGGACAAACAAGGATACTTCAAATACAACTGTGTACGTATCAGTGAATGCAGTACGAAGCTTGGCGATCTTGCTTGAACCGTTCATTCCCTTTTCGTGTGAACAGATATGGTCTCAGCTCAACCTTGGAAGTGGCGGTGTTCACCAGCAGGTCTGGGAGTCGGCTAAAGACATCAGAGCAATTCCTGCAGGCCATGAACTTGGCAAGGTAGAGCCGATCTTTCGCAAGATAGAAGCAAAAGAAATAGAGCAGTGGAAGAATAAATTAGGCAAACCACAATGACAAGACGTGGACTCATGCTGGGACGCTTCCAGCCCTTCCATAAGGGTCACTTGGCACTTACAAAGCAGATCCTGAACGAGTGCGATGAGCTAGTGATAATAATTGGGAGCGCGCAGTTCAACTTTGTCGACAAGGATCCTTTCAGTGCTGGTGAGAGAGTGCTAATGATTCATGAGGCATTGAAAGAAGCAGGGATTGATCTTTCAAGGTGCTATATTATACCTGTTTCAAATGATGAGAACAACGCTCGATGGCTTGCCTACTTACGGTCAATGGTTCCACCATTTGATGTGCTATACTCGGGCAACGACTTTGTAAAGTACCTTGCACGCTCTCAAGACTCCAGCATTACAATTGAGGATCCTGTGTTTGCAGAAATAAATGAGTATAATGGCACAAACATTCGGCATCTTATGCAAGATGGTAAGCCATGGGAGCATCTAGTACCACCTGCAGTCGCAAAGGTAATACAGCAGGTTGGAGGTATTGTAAGGATAAATATGCTCGCCCGCTCAGATAGCAATCCACAGAGGTGGTAATATAAGACGTGATAAAGGGTCAGAGGGCATGCCCTATCTGCTTGTCATGTGGTTCAAAGAAGTTTAAAGTGATAAATAAGAACAAAAGTAAGGTAATTGTTGAATGTCTATCATGTGCCAAGCGTATTACCATTTAGTTCAAGAAAGCAATAATGAAGGGCATCACAACATATCATCATATGGATTGCAATACTATGTATCACATGAATGCAACTTAGTGATGGCGAAAAGCTCTATCCTGTATTGCGGCTATGGAGGCTGAACATGCCATAGAGATATGCAATCATCAATCCTTAGTGATGTGACTAGGTACTGTAAAAGGAAGTCGATTAATCTAGATAAGTTCAGTAATAATATGGATGAAAAATACCTTTAACGTGTTAGGAGTTGCGAGTAGCACTAGGCAGGGATCATACAGCACACAGGCACTTAAAATTGCACTAGAGTACGCCAAGAAGCAGGGCGCAGACGCTCGCCTACTAGAACTCAATAGAATAATATTGCCCTTATACGACCCAAGCGGCCCACCCTCGAAAGAGGTGGAACATGCAGCCGAAGCCATAGCTTGGGCTGATGCTTTTATCCTTGCATCGCCTGACTACCATGGCTCGATGTCTGGTACCCTTAAGAACTTTCTTGATCACTTTTACGAAGAGTTTGCAGGTAAAGTGTTTGGCTACATAGTTGCATCTCACGAAAAAGGGCTTACCGTTATGGATCAGATGCGCACAGCGGTCCGCCAGTGCTATGGATGGAGTATGCCCTATGGAGTATCGATAAATGGTCCACAGGACTTTACAGGGCATGAAACTGTGAATGCAAGATTGTCAAGCAGGCTGCGGATGATGGCACGCGACTTGGTGGTATATGGCAGGCTCATCAGAGATCAATTTATGCGCGATTTTGGCTCAAATGAGCCAGATACATTTGCAGCGCATTACAGGCCCTAAAAAGATAGTTCAGGCAATACCAAGCTTTCATGTTCGTCTTCAGGTGCGGCGGGCAGCTTATTTAACTCTCTATGTAAATAATGCCATATCATCAGCGTCTTGTCTTTTCTTCACTGCATACAAATACTTCAGTTTGAGCACTAGTGATCTACTACCTGATTTAGCATAGCTTACAATGTTGTCCCTTTCATCGATGCTTTGAATCTGTCAATTTTTGTTGGATGCTTGGTAAGCAATTTTTGGTTGTCTGTGTTACCTGCTGCATTTTCTGTTGCAGGAATACAATTGTATGTTTTCTATCTTAAGTATTAGCATAGCTTCCTAGTACAACAACATTATTTCATGACATTTCAATTTATTTACCCTTTCTTACTCCACTTATTGACTAAGTGTGACTGGATTCTAGAATAGCCGGTCAATTTACCTGCTGTCTTCCAATATATAGCGGCATGATACCTGTTCCAGAAGATGTACTTATCAGCGCGGTTGAGAAAGTTAGCAAGAGTGTTGTCAACATTGCAAGTGTGAGGATGCTACATGACCATATGTTCAGGATTTTTCCAGTAGAAGGGGTAGGATCAGGGGTAGTCATAGATGAAAAGGGCTTTATCCTTACAAACAACCACGTAATTGATGACGCAGAGCGGCTCAATGTGACGCTACCGGATGGCAAGGTGCTCAGAGGAAAGGTGGTCGGAACCGACGAGACCACTGACCTTGCAGTGCTTAAGGTAGAATCAGAACAGTCACTTCCAGCTACACACCTTGGCGACTCAGACAACCTAAAGAGAGGCCAGATAGCGATTGCAATTGGCAACCCCTTTGGGCTCCCAGGAGGACCCACAGTAACCACCGGCATAGTCAGCTCATTGAATAGAAGCATACAGACAAAGAGCGGCGTGCTAGAGCTAATACAGACAGATGCTGCCATCAACCCAGGCAACTCAGGTGGACCGCTTGTCAATACAAAGGGAGAAGTTATTGCCGTCAATACCGCCAACATGCCTTACGCACAAGGCATAGGGTTTGCAGTTCCTATCAATACTGCCAAGTCAATATTGAAAGAATTGATAGAGAAGGGTAAGGTAACGCGGCCGTGGATTGGTGTTGCGTCAATAAAGGTTACCCCCCAGCTTGCACGATACTACAGACTCCCTGTGACTGATGGGGCACTCGTTGCAAGAGTTGAACCTTATGGTCCAGCTGATGATGCCGGGCTAAGAAAAGGAGATATCATTGAGGAAATAGATGGCAACATGATAAAAGACCCTTCACAGATCGCCACATATGTGCGCAAAAAGCATGTAAATGACCAACTAACAGTAACTATCAATCGCTATGGGCGCCAGTTTCAACTCCCAGTTCCTGTAGACGAGCGCCCATGAATTTTTTATGAAAACACTTTTGAGCAGGAGTGGCAATAATCATCCCAGTGTCTGACTATGATTCAATGGACGAGCTGATTAAGGAGATTGAAAAGGAAGAAGCAGCAATCGTGATTACCAAAGACATCAGAAAGTATAGGAAGCCTGTCACCATGATATCAGGGCTTCAGGACAGAAAAGATTTGAAGGATATTACAAAGCAGCTAAAGACCAAGATTGGCACAGGAGGCACGTTTAAGGAGGGCCAGATAATCCTCCAAGGAGATCATCGAGAAACGGCTAAGAGTCTACTGGCTCAGATGGGCTTCAAGGAAGAGGCAATTGAGGTGTACTAGTAGTATTTTACTTACCTGCTCTCCAGATGATTACTTTATGCTTTATATCATGCAGGGATGCTTGTAATATGCAAGTGGAAAGCGAAATTCCGACTGAATCAAAAACAACAGCCCTCAAGGAGGAGGATCCCCCTACAGAGGATTTTGCAGCGGAAAAGCAGGTAATCAATAGCAAGCCAGTGGCTGCTGCTCAGATCCTAGTGGAAGATAATGATGACTCACAGAACTCACTACTCAGTGCCAACGATTTTCATAACAACGATAATAAGATCTTGGCATTACTCAATGAAGCTGAATCAAACTACTCTTTTAAAGGCTTGATGCGTAAGCTTAACCTTCACCAGCAAAGTTTGTCAAGGGCGCTACGTAGGCTAGAAGAAATGGATCTTGTAGAAAAGTCTCCAGTAGGTTATAAGCTTAGCAAAGCAGGTGCAACTGCAATGTCAAGGACCAAGTTATTGCAGCAACAATACAAACCAAAGGGCAGAGAGTATATGCAGTTGTTGCAGACGTATATCCCATTAAATGTCAAGCCCTCAGAAGTTATCCACCACTTGGTCGGCAGGTGGTTTAAGAACCTTAGATGGATAGGCATGATAAGGAGTGATACAGGTTATACACTGCAGTGGACAAGTGATGATGGGTCGTTCCAAATCAACCTTAGATTGATTGCACAGTATATTGTCATCGAGACCAATGCAGCCACTGAAAAAGAAAAAGTGCAGGCGATGGTGGGATCGTATACCATCTACGAACAAATAACAAAGGTTATGCAGAACAAGCTTGATGCCTACGTACTGGATTACCTAGACACTTCTGCAGTCAATTAGCTTTACCAAATGATTCTGTTATTAGAGATAATGCCCTTGGAGGATTTGAAAGCACCAGCGAGAAGCTATAACCGCTCTTGTATAGAGCTCCTGGTATGACTGCCGTCATGATCACATCAGCTATAATTGCCACGATGATAGAGGCAGGTAAAACTGCCATAACCAAAAGCAGCAGTCCATCTACGTAATAGGAACCGTCTACCAAAAAGGGCCAGAAAATCGGGTTTGCAGGGTGGTGAAGCCGGTCGACGAAAACATGTCACTCCTGGTAGTGTCACTACCTCTGACTTGATAATAGATTATCTCAATGCTGACGACGTTATGGAAGTTTTGAAATGTAGTAGAAGATCTGCAATGGATTATCTAGTTGCACTTGGACGAATACAACATGTGTATCATACACGTCTGTGGGCAATACTATGATACTGGCTAGTGACATCTACAATTCCTGCTCTCCAGCAAGCGGGAAGCCCCGTTTTGTTTTAGAACATTACTCTCGGTGTGCCCTGACAAATTTCTTCCATAACATTAGGGGAAACCTAGGTTAGCTCGAATCGTTCTAGAATATTTTGTTAACCTGAGTTAACAGCAATAATTGCTACTGCTTCTTCTGCTGGGAGCTTCCATCCTACATAATCATAATTTTGGTTCTGTCGCCTTCAGGGGTATCATGTTTAGGTGTTGAGAAAAGGGTGTTCTTAAACAAACGACACCGTTCCAGCAACTTTGGAGATACTAGTTAATCTCTTAGCCAGAAAACTTGTCTCATTTTGGAGACTAATAGAAGAAAGCCTTAAACGATAGCCTCCTTTCTAGGCTTAGAAATGAATGAGACGACATTTGCAGTGATAGCCATAGTAGCAGCATTAGGAGTGCTGGGAGTTGTAGTTGTAACGGTAGCAACAGTAACTATCCAACTATAATAAGCAGAAGCCGCTAAATCAGCTGTAGGTCAATGCGCTAGCACGTTACAGAACCGTTCATCATCCCTATGTCATAGAATAACTTGAAGTAAGTTCTATAGTTGCAAAACAACTTCTTTTGTTTTTTTTGTTACCACCTAAACATTAACACCCATTTTCTACACCCAGCAATTAGACAGAATTATAATTTTTGTATAAGAATAGTTTGATAACATAAATCATAATGGCTATATAAAATCTGCTAGTTCGAAAATTCGAAGAATATGAGAATTTCTTGTAAATTATGTATATACTTCTACATATTAGAATGATCGTAACAAGTACAACAACTGCTCTGATGTTGGCTATGAGCCTATTGGTGGCTGCTGGCCTAACAGTAGTAGCAGTGAAGGTGTTTGCTGATGACACTATAGTACAGGCCAGCGACCAGAAGATCAAGCCGTCAAACTCAGGTCAGATAAATCAGGCAGGTGATGGCGATGGCGACTGGTTCGCTGAGATTGACCAAGGAAATAACGCACTCAATAATCATTGTCAATCGTCAAGCGGTGGCTTGGATATAATTACTGCTGAATGTTGACTCCCTAATAAGCAGAATAGCTTTAAATCAATAAAAGCGACATAGCAGGCCTGTTGTAATCTCTTCCCTTCTCTTTTTTTCTATTCTTCTCTTCTTTTAAGAAGTATAAAGATAATTTTGCAAAATAACGATAACAACAAAATTCTCGACCCTGTTGAATTTGAAGGCGGTTGCTAGTCATATCACGAAGGAAAAATTGGCAAATCACCTAATTTTCAACAGTACAATAATAATAATAAAATACAGAGGTACAGCCCATACCTGATCATAGCTGCTGGGTCTTATGTCCTATTGCAATTCATCATGTGACAATGAAAAGTTAGGACATACGTAGCTATAGACTTACCCTAAGTTAACAGAGCTGAAGGGTCTAACGAGTACAAAAATAGCTGTGACTTATTTCCAGTAATACAGGTCAATTAATTCTCTACCTTACTATACTACTACCAGAGAAATGACAACAATCGTTGGCATCAAGACCAAAGAAGGAGTCATACTAGGCTCGGACAAGCGGGCAAGCAAAGGCTTCTTCATTGGCTCAAAGATAACGCAAAAAATAGCCAAGGTAGATGACACACTTGCTGTAGCAATAGCAGGACAGTTATCCGACGCAGAGTACTTAATTAAAGTATCCAAGGCAGAACGCATGCTGATGGAGTTGAGGAGGGGCTTTCCGCTCACAGCCAAAGAATCAGCGAGATTAATCGCAAACCTAGCATACTCTGGCTTAAAGAACTATCAACCCTATTTTGTCGAACTGTTAGTCGCCGGCGTTGACCAAGAAGGTGGACACATCTACGCGGCAGATATGAGTGGAGCAATAACAAGCGAAGATTTTGCCTCGTCAGGCTCCGGCTCGCCAATTGCATACGGAGTGCTTGAGAGCATGTATCACAAGGAAATCACAAATGAACAGGCTGAGACTGTGGCTACAAAAGCGGTGGCTGCGGCTATGGAGCGCGATCCTGGCTCTGGCAACGGTGTAGAAGTGCTTGTAATCCCAAACCAGTTGGCAACAGTGGAGGTGAAAAAGTAGGGGATGACTGAAACAGCAGGAGGGGCGAACATTGCTGCTGGAGGAAGATATCCGTACTATTATGGGCCGGAAGGCCGGTTGGTTCTGGTCGATAGCGCCCTTGAAGCAGTAAATAGAGGATCAACCACAATGGGGATCAAGACTCCAGAGTTTGCGCTTATTGCAAGCCACATCAAGCCTGTCAGGCCGCTGATAGACCCAGCCGAAAAGATATTTTTAGTCGATGGACATGTCGGTGCAACTGGGTCAGGATATATAGGTGACATATTGCAGCTAATAGACGAGCTGAGACTTGAAGCACAGAAGCACAGGCTCAACTTTGAAAGTCCGATAGACGTCGGCTCGCTCGCAAAGCATCTAGGGTCATTTCTGCACAATTACACTGTATACGCAGTTAGGCCACAGGCTGCTTCTGTCATCATAGCTGGCATCGACCAGACTGGCGTGCAGCTCTATCAGGTTGACCCAAGCGGGACATTCTTCCGGGGCTCTGGATTTGCAATAGGCAAGTCGGCTGATGTAGCACTAGACGTGGTACAGAGCGAGTATAGCGCCGACATGAGCGTGGAGCAAGCTGTCGCATTGAGTAATAAAGCGATAGAAAGGGCTCTTGGCGAGCGATCTATTGTGGAAATAGGGGTGGTAAGCGCAAAGAATGGCCGTAAATTCCAAAAGCTGCACTAGCTTTTCTTTTGGGCAGCAAGCGGCTTTATTTCTGGGCGCTTCCACTTATTTGCCCAACGCGCCAGATCTTTTATTATCAATCCGAGCTCTCTTGCCTGGGGGGTAATACTATATTCTACCCTTGGTGGCACTTCTGGATAGATTTTTTTTGTCACAAGTCCTTCACGCTCTAGTTCCAGCAGACGCTCTGATAGTACTGTACTGCTGATACCAGACAGCGATCTTTTCAGCTCGTTAAACCGAACAACCTCTTTTGTTTTTAGATTTTTCAAAATGTGAAGCGACCACCTTCTACCTAGCAGCTCCCATACATCCACTACTGTACATGTGGCATCCGTCCTGATCTGTCCTTCTGGTTCTTCTGTCACACCTGGTAGTGATTACTTACTTGCTAATAAAAATATTGCATTTCAGTACGTATTGTGGATTAAAGTATCTAAGTGGAAGGAATGAAATAATGGACCCCGTGATTGCAGTAGCATATATATTCAGCTGCCATCATGTTCCCATATGTCATCGTTGTAGATATTATCAAAGCAGTAATAAAGTAAATCATTTACTTGGACTTTTTGAAGCTGGTTCCTATGTGTTTTAGAAACAACACAACACTATATCATGACACAAATATCACATCTATTATGATATCGTAGCAATGGCCAATGGCTTGTGGAGAGATACTTATAGGGTGTTGCAGAACCGAACTTCTAGAGCATGTCAATTGGTTTCTTTATAACAAAAACCTGTTTTTTTTACCACTACTACTACCAATATTGAGAATGAATTCTGGGTATGATAAGACTTTTAATACTTTTATTGACAAAATTATTAGTGCTCAAAGCTACGTTAACTTATGACAAAGGCACTATAGTGATCCAAGGTCTTGCCCATATTCCCTTTGCAATATTAGACCCGAGGACAAATGTGCTAAGAGCACTCGCTCTACACTATTCTAATATTATAGACTATCTCAAACAGAGCAGTATAGAATATTCAGACCAAGTTTTATCAGAAGAAACGATGATGATGTTATCATTATCGCTTTCATCATCATCGCCAGTATCATTGAGGGATTATCAACAGAGGGCTCTTGACAATTGGCTGCGTGCAGGTTTGAGAGGGTGCGTAGTTTTACCTACAGGTTCTGGCAAAACCATAATTGGCATCAAGGCCATAGAAAAGGCAAATGCCGCTTCGTTGGTTGTTGTTCCTACACTTGACTTGATGGATCAGTGGACGACTGTTCTCTCAAAATATTTTCCAAATGTCAGCATAGGAAACCTCGGCGGAGGCAATGACGACATACAATCAATTACAGTGTCGACATATGACTCTGCCTACATACGGGCGCCTTTTCTAGGCAACAAATTTTCGCTTGTAATATTTGATGAGGTACATCATTTGGCAGCTCTAGGTTACAGAACCATAGCGGAGCAAATGGCAGCACCATTTCGCCTAGGCCTTACTGCTACGATTGAAAGAGAAGATGATCTTCATAAAGACATACCGAGGCTCGTTGGCGAAGTCGTGTTTCAAGCTAGTCCTGATGAGCTTGCTAGAGACAAACATCTCGCTTCCTATGAAATTGAAAGGAGAATGGTGGAAATGCTGCCAGATGAGCTAGAAGAGTACAGAAGAAATATGAGCATCTATCAGCAATGCATGAAGAAACTCAATTTTCAAAGGTATAAGATTTCCCTTGAAAAGTTGATAATAATGTCTGGGAGAAACAGGACAGCAAGGGAAGCCCTACTGGCCAGAAACAAGGCGATGAATGTTGCGCTGAACAGCAGGGCCAAAATAGAAGAGCTGAGAGAAATCCTTGCAGAGAACAAAGGTGCAAAGACGATAATATTTACTCAGCATAACAGTCTTGTCCATGAAATATCTGATAAGTTCCTAATTCCGCTTATAACTCACAAAACAATCAAGGAAGAAAGACAAGATGTCCTGAAAGGGTTCAAGGAAGGTCGATATATGGCTATAGCCACGTCCAAGGTCTTAGATGAAGGTGTGGATATTCCAGATGCAGAATTGGGTGTAATACTTAGCGGTACTGGAAGTGCAAGGGAATTCATACAAAGACTTGGAAGATTTCTGAGACCTAAGCCAGATAATAAAACTGGCAGCAATAGTAATAGCACTGCTACTAGTAGTAAAGGCTACAAGAAAGCCAGGTTAATCGAGATAATATCTTCAGAAACAAAAGAAATGGTTACGAGCGCAAGAAGAAAGAGGGCTTTGAAGATAATGCGCAG
>CAYWRR010000003.1:0-31607 GCA_964460425.1 uncultured Nitrososphaera sp. | reverse complement strand
ATGTGTAAACAGAATACAAACGCGATTTAGAGCTGTAGAGGTAAGGTGGGTGATTGACTAGATTTATTCATTCAACCCTCTTAGAGCAAAAGAGGTATTGTAAATTACAATATTGTAATCTCATATCCTAACGCTCAAATATGTTGCAGTGATTATAAAGCAAATGGAATCGCCGCCAATAGCAAGCAAACTTGGTCAAGAAGAAGTAATTTATCTTGACTGGAACAATGCCTTTGATATTCTAGAAAAAGCATACAGGTCAGGCCTCTTTGTTTTAATTATTGGTCCAAAAGGCACTGGTAAGACTACCCTTGTAAGGAAATTTGCCTCACAAATGAAAAAGGATCTTGATTCTGTCAACTTTTCACTTCGCACGAGAGAGTCTCACCTAGTGGGATCTAGAACTCTGAACAAGGGCGAAATAAACTTTGTTGAAGGGGTGCTGGTAAAGTCGATGCGCAATGGCACCCTGTTGTATCTTGATGAGCTAAATGCGGCAGAGGCAGACGTACTGCTGAGACTTGACGAAGCATTAGACGATAGGCGACAGCTCGTGCTAAAAGAAGCAGAGGGCCAGATTGTCAAAGCAGCAGATGACTGGTTTGTAATAGCCACGATTAATCCATTATCACACGTTGGTACAAAGGAGTTGCCACCACAGCTCCTGAGTAGGTTTCCTGTGAGGATGAGGCTTGACTACCCACCTGAAGATATCGAGCTCGACATTGTTAACCGCCATGTGAAAATTGACGATTCAAAGGTCAGGGATATCAAACACGCAATCCAGCTTGCCAAGAGCCTGCGGGAGGCGGCTGCAGTTGAAGAATTGTATTACAGCCCATCTATACGCGAGACAATAGCATTTGCCAAGATGCTCAACACTGGACTTTCTGGTAGGCAAACTGCCGAAGTTGTATATGCAAACACGTACGACCAGTGGGGGCAAGTCGAGTATCAGAAAGTAATGGATATGATAATGTCAATCTTTGGTGATAGTTAATGGTCAAGATCGCAAGCCCTGTAATGCGAAACGATGTTTTGCTCGACATTGCGACTTTTCTTGCCAGAAGATGGTCTGGCAACGACAAGGTAGTAATAATTCTTATGCCAGATAAACCTCCAACTACCAAGCTTGACAAAAATCAGATCATTCTTTCTCTTCTCAACTATTATCCTGGCACCGACTTTCAGAAATATAGGCAGTGGCGTGTGGCCCTCTGGTTTGAATCCATGAGGATGAAACACTCTTCTAAGGTCCTGAGTAATGAGCATGCCTTTGGGTTTTTGCTCAATACACTTGAAACTAAGAGAATCGAGATGCTTGGCCTGCGAGAATGGGAAGGAATGGCCAACGAGCTGTTGTTCAACGAGGGTATTTCGTGGATGTCGCGCCAGCTTTTGAATTCGATATATGGACGCTACAAAATAGCGGAGGCATTTTCGCAATATTTTCTTACCGGTTATGTGAAAGGTGAGCTATTTGGTGGCGAATTTGATAAGGTGAAAAGGGCAGCTGATTATGCAAATGAAATAGTAAAGGAAGCCATAGACAACAACTATGGCACCACTTGGATTGAGCAGCACATCCCAAAGCTGATCAAGACACTTGAGCTTGACCCTTTGGTTTCGATTCCCATACTATCTCCAAGGACAAGGGTCGGAGCGTCACTTAACCAGAGCGACACACTCAAGCATGTGGAAAAGGTAGTGCATATGCGACACAACAAAGACGACATGCAGAAAAAGACTAAAGATGTCTACGAAGGTCGTGATGTGCTTCAAGAGTTCGAGGCTCTTATCACTGAGAGCAAAAAGACAGAGAGCAAGGGATATGAATCATTGGAGAACTTTGGTCTAAGTGTACCAGACAAGATGGACGTTGACGAGACGCAGATCTATGACATCGACCTAATACAGAAGGTCAAAGCGGCATTTAGGGACTGGAAAACAGGATGGATCGAGCAGCATGATGAATCTGGTGAGGAGTTTGATGTAGAAACCTATGTTGAGGCGCTGCCCAAGATCTTTCTCGCTGACTTCAGACTCTCGATCAAGACTAAAGTTGTGATATTGCTTGACCACTCTAGCAGTATAGCTGATGTAGAGTTAGAATACAAGCAGGCGACAATCGCGCTATGTGAAGCGCTGCACTACCTTGGAATCAAGTTTGCTGTCTATGCATTTAGTACAGACAAGCAGCAAGTAAAATGCTGGGTCATTAAGCCACCCAACATCAAATGGTCGGTGGTAAGCGCTAGGCGTCTTGTCCAAATAAGAGCAAGTGGCGGCACACCGTTGGCAGAGGTCTATGGTCTGCTCATGCCTATGCTCAAGTCTTTCAAGCCAGATATCTTTGTCACCTTGACAGATGGCGAACCATCAGACTTTGACGCAGTAAGACAGATGGTACTCTCATACAGGAAAATAGGCATCCATATGATGGCGATAGGGGTTGGCCGCAACCTAAACGATTCTGTAAGCATAGGGCATAATTTAAAGTACCTCGACTATGAGAAGGCCATATCTGTCAGTCGGTTACAGGATATTCCAAAGAAAGTGATCAAGCTGCTGCGCAGTAGTTAGATGACTAGATTGGGATTTTCCTTCTTGACCTTTTCCCAGTCACTTAGGAAAGCGGAAAGTCCCTTATCTGTCAGCGGATGGGAAATCATTTTGCTGAGTATGGTGGGTGGAAGTGTCACAACCTGCGCGCCAATCTTGCCTGCTTCGGTGACATGCAGAGGGTGCCGGATGCTTGCAACAAGCACATCTGTATTGAACTGGTAATTCTTGAATATCTTCACTATTTCACTGATGATTGTCATGCCTTCATGTCCTGCATCATCAATTCTGCCAATAAATGGACTGACATAGGCAGCACCGGCTTTGGCAGCAAGAATCGCTTGGTTTGCTGAAAATATGAGCGTGACATTTGTCTGGATTCCTTCCTCTTTTAATTTCTTGACAACCTTCAATCCGTCTGGGATCATGGGAATCTTGACCACGACGTTCTGTCCGTATTTTTTGAGCCCATGGGCCTCATTGACCATTTCCTCCATTGTAGTTCCGATGACTTCAAGGTTCACCGGTCCTTTGACTGTCTTGACTATCTCGCGCATGATCTCGGTGGGGTTGCCCTTCTCCATTGAAAGGAGTGTCGGGTTTGTGGTGATGCCATCTACTAAGCCCATATCGTTGTACTTCTTGATCGATTCAATATTTGCAGTATCAAGAAAGATCTTCATGTTATTTTCTGCTCCTGCTTCTTGCTTCAAGCACCGCCTTTACTATTTCAGTTGCAGTCAGACCATAATGCTCCAAGAGCATATCGATTTCCTCATCACGTGCAGACTCACCAAACATGTCTTGGATTCCAACGCGCTTGATGGGTACAGGATAGGTTTCGCCAATAACTTCAGACACTACGCCTCCAAGGCCCCCAATGACATTGTGCTCCTCGGCCGTAGCTATGGCACCTGTCTCCTTGGCGCATCTAGCTATTAAGTCATTATCAATAGGTTTTATTGAGAACATGTCGACTACCCTGCAGGAAATACCTTTTCTATTGAGCTCTTTTGCTGCTTCAAGTGCCCTGCTTACCATAAGGCCGCATCCAATTATTGTGGCGTCAGATCCATCCTCAAGAATGTTGCCTCTTCCAAGCTCAAACGCCTTTGATTGGTCTGCATAGATTATATCAGACGAGGGCCTTGCAAGGCGCATATAAAAGGGACCAGCAGTAGATGCTACCATCCTGACAAGATATTTGACAGCAACTGCGTCAGCAGGTACCAGCACACTCATATTGGGGATTGCTCTCATCTCTGCAACGTCTTCTATCTGCTGATGAGAGGCTCCATCTGGCCCCACCGTAAGCCCTGCGTGAGAAACAACTAACTTGACATTGAGGTAGGGATAGCAGATAGTGTTGCGAATCTGGTCAATACACTTCCCAGGGATGAATGCGGCGTAAGTGCTTGCAAATGCAATCTTGCCAGCTATTGCTAGACCTGCAGCCACTGAGACAATGTTAGCCTCTGCGATTCCGATGTTGAACATTCTCTCAGGATATTTGTCGCCAAACCTTTTCGTTTTAAGAGACTCAGTTGTGTCGCCTCCAACACATACAATGCGTGGGTCATCTCTTCCAAGCTCCACGAGAGTATCACCGTAGGCTCCTCTCATGTCTGCAGTCCTTTTCTCGCTACCTAATAACATGTAGCTCTTCCTCTATCCTAAGCTCATTTGCATAGGGAATCAATATATGTTTACGGGCTTTCATCCAGTCCGCTCTTATGTTAAGCTGGGTCGCGTGGTTAAGAAGCCTTCTCTCAAGCGCCACTTCTGCCTTGTGTCTCAGCTGGATGACTGCGCTGTGAATGTCTCCTCCGCCATATACAGCAGCACCAGCAACAAATATTCTTGCACCAGCATCATATGTCTGCTGTAGCGTCGTCGCATCTATGCCTCCGTCAGCTTCGATATATCCCCTAAAGCCATTCTGCCTTAGTTGCTTGTTAAGGACTGTCATCTTGGCTAATACTTCCGGCATGAACTTTTGGCCTGCATAGCCGGGGTTAACTGACATTACAATGACAACATCAAGGTTATGCAAGCAGTGGTAGAGCCACTTTGGCACATGGGTGCCCGGATTAATTGCAATACCAGGGCTGATCCCATTATCGATCAGTCTTTCCTGGATTTCTCTAAAATCATTTTCGGTGCATGCTTCTGCATGCACTGTAATAATATCACATCTTGCATCGATATAATCCTGTATGTTCTCTAGTGGACTTTCTATCATCAAGTGGGTATCAAATGGCAGACTGGTTAGCCGCCTTAGCTTTTTGATAGTATCAGCAAAGAATGTGGTATTTGGAACAAATCGGCCGTCCATCACATCTAAATGGATCATATCGACTCCTTCGCGCTCGACCTTCCTTATTTTATCCTCATAGTTCTCACGCTCGCCTGCTATTATTGATGGCGCGATGAGGCACTCGCTCTCTAGCTCTTCCAGCAGCACTTCCGTGTGCCTCTTGGCTGGTGCTTTTCCGTGCCACTGGGGGTTGTTTGCCATGTGACGTATACCGTTTCCTTTGATCGTATTGGCAATTATCATCACAGGCTTGTCATGCACCTGTACCGCCTTGTTGAGAGCGTCCACTATTTGTTCGACCCTGTGACCGTCTACCTCAAAGACCTCCCAGTTAAATGCAGTCCACTTGTCCTTTATGGGATCAAGTGGCATAATGTCTTCAGTAAAGCCGTCCTGCTGGATGCGGTTACGATCCAAAATAGTGACTAGATTATCGAGCTTGAATTTGCTAGCTGCCATAGAAGCCTCCCATATCTGACCCTCATTTGACTCACCATCCCCAATCAATACAAATACTCTATTCTTCCCGCCATCTAGTTTTTTTGCAAGTGCAATGCCAACACCGACTGAAAGTCCAATCCCTTCTGAACCTCCTGAGTATTCAATACCTGGCACGCTATGGTGCTTTTGATGCTCTGAGTACCTTACTGGGTGCCCTTGAAGGCGCGAACCAAGATGGCGAAGTGTTCCGAGCTCTTCAGGCTGAAAGTAGCCTGCAACTGCAAGTGCCGAGTAAAAGCCGGGTGCAGAATGCGCCTTTGAATTAATGAAATAATCGCGCTCACTCCAGTCTGGGTTTGATGGGTTGTGCCTCATCTTTCTGAAATATAGGGTACCCATTATCTCAGCAGCAGAAAAAGAGGCACCTGGGTGGCCCGAACCAGCCTCAGTGATGCCTTGAACTGCCCACATGCGCGCATCTCGGATCTTCCTCTTCAGATCAAGATAACGCATGTTAAAGCCCATACTCATTCCCCAGTGTAAACAGCAATGTATAAAAAACTCATGGCAGGAAAATAAAAAGATATAGCTCTGTAATAATTTTCCACTTAAGATTTAAAAGTTAGACAATGCAGTTTTATATACATCATGTCGTCATTGTCGTCATCTTTCAAACGACCACTCCTTATTTATGATGACAAGTGCTATTCTTGTGCAAAGTTCGCCAAAGTGGCTAGCATGCTTTCTCGCGGCTGGATAAGTACAGCCGGTCACTACTATTCACAGGTGGCCAAGGAAACCAAGGAAATGATCTTTCCTACTGACTATGATTCAACTAAAATGTTCTGGCTTATCGACAGTAGCGGCGCTCACGGCGCACGATCGGGCCTGCTGCCATTGGCAAAGGAAATTCTTGTAGGCATTTTCAGAGGAGGCGGAAAGGTTAACGATATTGATGTAGCATGCGAATATGACAAGGTCAACAATATGTCGTGCTATACTCTCATGGATGTGTTGAAGAGGATTGCTGGTACACTACGCAAGGGAACAACATTCAGGTTTAACATATAGCGGTTGCTATTTGCCCATTACAAACACAGAAAATGTGTTTGAGGGCATGACTATATCGCCATCCATATGGTATCAGCATAGAAGTAGTTTCTCTCTGTTGTTGTAAGAGTAGGAAGCAGCAGAGAATGCAAGCGTATTCTGACCTCTAAGATAATAATCCTCTGAAATAACTTCAACCCGATAAATGTCAAAGCCAATTTGGCAGAGCGCTGGCAGCTCAAGTGTCATAAGGCAATTTTGCATCACCGCTTCATGTTAATTATGTGATTATAAACTTAAAATAAAGTCAATACTGAACTCTAGTATGTCGTGGTACAGGTCAAAGTCGAGAAGGCTAAGATAGATCAAAAGCAGACTCCACTTCTGGTGATAGGCATATTTGAAGGTGAGCAGGACTTTCCACATTCAAAGGAGCTGGACTCAGCAGTTTCTTCTTCAATCAGAGAAACTCTAGAGAATAAAGAGTTCCGTGGGACATTTGGCTCCTCGATAGTAGTTTACACTTTGGGCAAGGGGCCAATGAAAAAGATAATGCTACTTGGTCTTGGCAAGCGGGAAAAATTCACAGACGAAAGTGCACGGATCTGTGCTAGCAAGGCAACGCGGAAGGCTCGAGAGCTAAGAATAAAGGAATTTTCAATGCTACAGTTCTCAAACCTTGACGAAGGGCTTGTAGAGGCGATGACAGAGGGAATCGCTCTTGCATTATACTCATTTGACAAGTACAAGGAGGCCAAAGAGCCGGCTACAACAATTGAAGAAGTCGCAATATTGATCAATTCTGATTCCCTAAGGTTTCAATCGGTTGCTGAGAAGGCAAACCTTATAGTCGAAGCGGTAAACTTTGCACGCGACATAGGCAACCTGCCGCCAAACGACTGTCCGCCAGCCCATCTGGCAAGTATCACGGTTTCACTAGCACAAGACTACGGCATGAAGGTACGAGTAATGGATCGCTATGAGCTTGAAAACATGGGGATGGGTGGCATTGTGGCGGTGGGCAAGGGAAGCAATAATCCTCCCAAGCTCATAGTCCTTGAATACGCCGGTGCAAGCGACCCTCAGCAAAAGCCATATCTGCTGGTAGGTAAGGCGGTGACTTTTGACACTGGCGGCATTTCTATAAAACCTGGGGAAAAAATGGATGAAATGAAATTTGATAAATGTGGTGGCTGCACGGTTCTAGCCGTGATTCGAGCAGTTGCTTCGATGAAGTTGGCAGTCAACGTTGTAGGCATTGTCCCATCTGTTGAAAATATGCCATCTGCTACTTCGTACAAGCCAGGCGATATAATCAGAATGTACAATGGCAAGTCAGTAGAAGTGCTCAATACAGATGCCGAGGGCCGCATGATACTTGCCGACGCCCTAGCATATGGAATCGCCACATACAGTCCGAAGGCTGTAATTGATTTAGCTACACTTACTGGCGCGGCTATAATTGCACTTGGAGCCGATGTAGCCGCGGTAGTAGGCAACAACAAACAGTTGGTAGACAGGCTGCGCAAGCTATCCGATAAGACTGGAGAGAAGATGTGGGAGCTTCCGCTGTATGATGAGTATCATGAGCAGATTAAGAGCACCATTGCAGATATCAAGAATATTGGAGGTAGACCTGGCGGAGCGATCACTGCCGCAGCATTCCTATCTAACTTCGTCAATGATGTTCCTTGGGTACATATTGACATTGCTGGCACTGCATGGATGCAAGAAGCAACGCGTGAGAAAAGTTACAACCATAGGGGAGCTAGCGGCTTTGGAGTAAGAACACTTGTCAAACTGCTGTCGGAAGACGAAAAGCAGACGCCAACATGATGGAGAATATATATGCCGCTGTTCCCCCTTAGCATACTTGTGCGAGCCCTAGAAGAGCAGGGCTTTAGTTGCAGAATAGGCAGCATGGAGCTGGATGTGCATCCTATGAAAAGACCATACTTTGAGCGATGGCTTTCAAACAGGGATGGCTTTATCCGGATAATGAGCGGCAACATAGACTTCGTCGGTATAGAGGAGGTGATGCGTATGGGGCCATTCTATGATGTCTACTGCCTTATAGAAAATGATTTTATTGTAGATACCGACGACAATGCCCACAAGTTGTTTGATGCTGCGCCGTACTACACGCTATCCGACGGCAAGGTGATAAATATGGGATGGAGCGGCGGCGTGATCGCAAACATGCTTGCAAAAGACACAGTATTGTCAAAGGATTTTGCAAGAAACATAATGAAGGAGGAATTGAAAAGGATAATGATAAAAGCAGCAAACTATTGTTGCGTCATAGAAACGCAGGTATGGGAGCCGGTGGGTCTTGTGTCAGCCTTCCACGCAATAGATCTGATAGGCTATAATGTCAAGCAATTAGTCAAAGGAATACACCTAGGAGACTATGCTGAAAAGTAATGGAAAAAGATGCCAGCACTGCTGCTTCCCGACCGCTCTCGCAGATCAGTAACACAGCAGCGACAGCAGGTTTGACTTCCGGGTTCGGAATGGGACCGGGTCGCACCCTGCCGCTATGACCGGCTTATTTTCAATATTTGCCAAAGGGCTAATTTAATGTTGCTTCAATAGAAAGACATTAGCTTAAAGCAAGAGTTCGAATTATCTTTTGTTCTTTAAGTAGTTTTTCTAATTGATCTTTTACACCTTCTATAGTGAATGAACGTACGTCCCATTTTCATACTTCAATTTCAAGAGATGTTGTTCCTCACCCGTTGTTTTGGAGAATTGTGTGTATGTTATGAATTAAAAAATGATCCTTGTTGCATTATTATCATCATTATTTTGCAACCCCTCTCCTTTCAGTACTAGGCTGCTTTTAACTACCTGCGTATTTCGCTATTCTAGTCCTCATCGGTTTAGTCCATTCCATACATGATCTCCTGAAGTAGCTATCAAGAAGATGATAGATGCAAGTCAAAGAATGCTACTGCTCTTGCTGTTGTTGTATAAGTTGCTTCTTTGCCTAAGTATTATTCCACTCTGTGGACATGGACGTTAAGGGTCAATTACATGAGGCACATTATATCATTTATACTAAAATGTGTATAGAAAACTATTCTATATGTGCATCATGGAAGCCAATCAAACGTAAGGCTCAAAAGGCAATTGTAGGAAAAATAAAACTAGCAATGTTTGGAAAGGCGAAGTGTAGGCTTTGTAGCGACGAGGTCCGATTTGCATTGAGGCATTTGAGGAACAAGCATACAGAGATCTATCTCAGGGAAGTAGCAAACAAGACAAAGATGTCAGCCGTTATGAAAAAATACTTCGCTGATTACTGAAGTCTTGGGAAGATTCCAACTGAAAAAGGGTGAATATAAACAGAAATAATCTGGCAAATTACGTGTCCTAGCAAGTCTAAAAAACTTAAAGTTGTCATGACTAAAGCGGTATGTATATAACACATTATTACAAAAATTACATGTAATTGGGCAATTCTGAAGCAGAAAGTACTCATCGGGTTGCAGTACTTGACGATGAGTTGTGCCAGCCAAAAAAATGTGGCTTGGAATGCATTGTCTACTGCCCAGTAAACAAGACTGGTGGTGAGTGCATTATACAGCGCCCAGGTGACGGCAAAGCTGTGATAGCTGAGGATCTATGCACAGGATGCGGCATCTGTATCCGGAAGTGCCCTTTTGACGCCATAGTAATTGTCAACCTTGCAAAAGAGCTCTCTGAAGATAAAGTACATCAGTATGGCATTAATTCATTTAGATTCTATCGTCTACCGACTCCAAAGAAAGGTGCAGTTGTTGGCTTGGTTGGAAGAAACGGCATAGGCAAATCCACAATTGTCAACATTTTGTCAGGAAATATGAAACCCAATCTTGGGAAGTATGATCAGGAAATTTCATGGGATGAGATTCTGAAATATTATCAAGGTACTGAAATGAAATCCCACTTTGAAAAAATAGCAAATAGCAAGATGCGCGCTTCGATCAAACCACAGCTAGTATACCTCATACCAAAGGCGTTCAAAGGGACACCAAAGGAACTATTGAAGAGATATGACGAGCGCAAAGTAACTGACAAGCTAATACCACAACTTGGCCTGCAAAACATTTTGGATCGCGGCATTGCACAGCTGAGCGGCGGCGAGCTTCAAAGACTTGCAGTGGCTATAGCTGCTGCAAAGGATGCTGAATATTATTTCTTTGACGAGCCATCCTCATACAATGATGTCTACCAACGGCTTACAGTTGCCAAAGTGATAAGAGAGTTGGCAGAGCAGCGCAAGAACGTGATGGTTGTAGAACACGATATGACACTTCTTGACTACTTGTCAGACTATGTACATATTATTTACGGTGAGCCGGGAGCATACGGTATCGTTTCTGGCATGCAGAGCACAAAAGTAGGCATCAACAATTTCCTTGAAGGCTTTTTGCCTGCTGAAAATGTGCGCTTTCGAGAAAAGGTGTTCAGATTTGATATTACTTCTTCAAACGAAGATGTCCTTCTGGATATCTCTATTGCAAGCTATGGCAACTTGACCAAATCCTTTCCATCATTTAAACTAAAGGTGGCGGCTGGAATGATAAGAAGAGGTGAGATAATTGGAATAATTGGTGCCAATGCACTTGGCAAGACTACTTTTATGCGTATGCTGGCAGGCGTAGACAAGCCTGATTTGGGCAAAATAGATGTCGGTGCTACGATATCCTACAAGCCGCAGTACCTGAATCAGCAGTATGATGGTGATGTACGGTCTCTGATGTATATGGCATATCTGAACCCAATTGAAGGATCATCTGTAGAACAGCAGATCATTATTCCAATGGGTGTAAAGAAACTCTATGAAAAGAATGTCAAGAATCTGAGCGGTGGCGAGCTCCAGAAGGTGGCGGTAGCAGCGTCTCTGTTGCGCCAAGCAGATATTTACGCGCTGGACGAGCCGTCTGCATTTCTTGATGCGGAAGACAGGATAGCAGTAGCTAAGTTCCTACAACGCTTTGTAAGGGCTCAGGGTAAGTCTGCAATTATTATTGACCATGATATACAGCTGATCGATCTGGTGGCTGATAGTTTGGTAATATTTGAAGGACAGCCCAGCCTAGAAGGCTCTGCCACCGAGCCAGTTAGAAAAGAGGAGGGTATGAACCGCTTTCTCAAGGCACTTTCAATTACATATAGACGTGACGAAACAACGGGCAGGCCGCGCGTCAACAAAGAGGGCAGCAGGCTCGACCGCGAACAAAAGGAATCCGGCAACTATTACTACATGAAGATTCAGTAAATGCCACACATGCTGAAAAACAAGTTATCAGACATTCTATCGTCAGACGAAGTCTCGCAAGTATATTCGGCGTTTGATCAGATAGGTGATATCGTGATCATCAAGATACCTGACAACCTGATGCCAAAAAAGAAGCTTATAGCTGGCATGATCCTTGCTCATGTTAAAACTGCAAAGGTGGTTTTTACTCAGATCTCGCCAGTAAAAGGTGATTATCGTGTCCGCAACTTAGAGTTTGTTGCAGGCGAGAACAGAACAATTACTGAGTACAAGGAGCATGGCTGTAGGTTTAGAGTAGATGTAGCCAAAACATATTTTTCGCCTCGACTCTCAACTGAGAGGCTCAGGATTGCAAACATGGTGAGCGAAGGTGAAACCATAGTCAATATGTTCGCAGGAGTGGGCACATATTCGATTCTGATGGCAAGAATGAACAAGACGTGTAAAGTATATAGCATAGATTCTAATGCTATTGCTGCAGAACTGTGCGAAGCAAATGCTAAGTTGAACAAAGTACAGGACAGGGTTGTTTCAATTTGTGGCGATGCTAGTAGGGTAATCAAAGATGAACTTGCAGGTCAGGCCGACAGAGTACTTATGCCTCTTCCTGAGAGAGCTAAAGAGTTCATTGATTCTGCAGTGCTTGCACTCAAGAAAAAAGGTGTTGTGCATTATTTCATTCATATCAGAGCCGACAACAAAAAGATAAGCCAGGAGCTGGGATTACAGGACGCGCATAACGCTTTCATAAAATACAACCATATTGTGCAGCAGGTTAGAGTAGTGAGAGGTATAGGTCCACGTATGTACCAGATAGTGGCTGATGTTTCAGTGAAAACTAGCTCTGCTTTTCCTCTTCCCTTGGCGCAGTAAGCATTGTATATCCTATCCACCCAAGCACCGCCAGAAGGATTGTTACTGCAGCTAATGCGGTAAACTGTAGTATCAACATACCCCATTCTGTTCCTAGTAGGAAATATGCGTAAGCGATAAAAACCGCAATAGATGCAAAAAGAAGGACAGCGCCTGTTCCTTTGCTTCCCTTCCTTTTAACATTCATAGCGGAGAGGCATTTGCAGCATCTTAATAATCTTTTTTTAGCTAAGCTCTAGTGCCATAAGGTAGGCATCCTCACCGTCCCTGTAATAAGATCGCAATCTTGATTTTGTCTCAAAACGCAATTTCTGATACATCTTGATTGCGCCTGTATTGCTGACTCTTACCTCTAGGTATATCTCATCAGCTTTTCTATGCATTACACCATTAATTCCTTCAACCATCAATGCCTTGCCAATGCTCTTGCCTCTGTGCTCTTCTAACACCGCAACAGAAACAACGTGACCCTTCTTAACAAAGCCTAGTTTGCGAAAGTTTGAAAACCCAAACTCGATCTTGCACATGATGTAGCCGACTATTTTGTCGTTCAGCTCTGCAAGGATGAACGCCTCTGGAAGCTCTCGCAGGATCGATTCAAAAAAGTAGTCTGAGTAGTGCTCTGGCAGAGCAGCCATATTAATATCTATTACTGCTTGGAGATCACTTGCTTCGCAGCGGCGTATAACATAGTCACCTACTTTTCGCAGAGCTGTTTGCAAAGTAACAACTACAACAACAGAAACACACTATTTAACCTTACATGGCCTCTGAAGGCCCTGTTAAGTTAGCCACCATCATCTAAAGCATAGCCAATCTGTACTAGTTGCATTACTATTATTACTATTATCATGTTCATATACACATGAATACAAACAGATCAATCCATCTGTAAACATGCGACAGATTACATTTATCATTCCTGTTTGACACACGGATATAGTAGAGTAATAATGATCATATCTAAGCATTCCGTTCTGCCCTTCACATATGTTGCATCACCCTTTCTACGACACTCTTTTTTCCCATAAGGTGAATGTAACCTGTATTGCAGATCCAGCGTACTGCATCGATGCATGCTTCAGGATACCATAGGCCACCATCTGAATATACAACATATATATGCCTGTCACATACATCTTGATCAACAAACTAAGGAAAGCTTCAGTTACTATATTATGTTCCTTTATGTTGAGATGTACACACGTACACAAAATTACTGTGTCCTTTGTATCAGTTCTACTACTGCAACCCAAAGCCACGCTTCATTATTGTGTCTAATCTGTGTATCATTGTTGTTTAGTCAATCAGTCAATCAGAGAAAAATGCTGCAATACTACTAGAAGGATAGATGGATGTATTTTGGGTTGAACTTTTGTTTGTATCGATTCCCAGACTGTGCTACATGACTCCTTTTCTCAAATGGTTCTATGACCCTAGATGATGTGTTGTTCCTAAAGCTCAGTAGACATTCTTCTTTCTATCGTGTTCGAACATTAACCCCATAAAATGGGAGAGTACACGCCTACAGCTAAAGCTACCTTGTTAACTTAACATGGACCTCTGAAGGATAACAATATTTTAATTAGATTAAACCCAAAAGAAATCTTCAGTGGCCACTACTACTTTCCTGAACAGTTATTATTCCCGTGTAATTCCAATAGTTTCATCATTCTTTACATTAAAAGATACACAGCTGAATGTCAGGGAAGACTACATCGAGTTTCTGATAGCCGATACTGACATCAAAGATAAGTTCCCGATCTTGCTCAAAGAGCTAGGCAAAATTGGCATGGTCGCCAGTGCCAGAAGGCAGAAATATTTCCCAAGACTGATGCCTGCATTGTCGTCCGCAGTGAGGCTCCAGATAGCAGATGGTGTGGTTATCGCAGTATTTAAGGTTCCAAAACAAAAGATTAGAGGTAAAAGAAAACTGCCTTTGCATCTCATATTCTTTGCAATTGCCGTCACCTTTGTATTCTATGACGGCTTCATGCGCTCAAGCAGTATATTTGCAAAGACCTATGTAAGTGATCCTGTTCTGCTTGCAGGAGCTTACACTATTTCGCTCATGGGCATACTGGGCATACATGAGCTTGGGCATATGATAGCTCTCAAGCATTATAATATCAAGGCGTCATGGCCATACTTTATACCTGGTGTTCCCGGCTTTATACCGACATTTGGAGCCTTGATAACTCAGCAGAGCAATATGCCCAACAAAAATGTCATGTTTGATGTGGGTATTGCTGGACCAATTGCAGGGTTGATAATAACGGTAATTGTGTCGATCTATGGCTCTTCTATATCTACCCTCATACCTCTAGAGGAGTACCAGAGGTTATCTGAGGAAAACCAGCTATTTTCATTCAATACTGGCCTGCTCATGATTGCTACACTCCATATGACCGACAAGGTAGTGGAGAACATGGTTCTAGTAATGTCGCCTCTTCTTTTTGCTGCCTGGATAGGATTTGCACTCACATCCATCAACCTTGTCCCTGCTTGGCAGCTTGATGGCGGGCATCTTGCTCGTGCTATGTTTGGAGAGCGCTGGCACAGAATTATCACCTATGCGGGCATAGGAGCGCTGTTCCTGATGGGATTTTGGCCGATGGCAATACTAGTCCTGCTACTTAGTCATAGGATGCCTAGTAATGCTCCCTTAGATGATGTCACATCACTCTCTAAAAGGCGCAAGATGCTCTTTTTCATAACCCTTGGCATCGCCATAGTAACTGCACCCATCCCAAGCTCTATCCTACCTTGGGCTTGAGCAGGGTCATATCTGCACTTGATAAGACAAGTGTCCTGAAATTCTTGCCATACTTTTCTTGCAATTTTTGTAAAATGTCTTTTGTGCCAGAGTAAGTGGTAAAACCAAGTTTTGTCTTGGCGTAATAATGGGGAAGGGTAGAGACAAGCCCTATCTCATATTTCAGTCGCAGCTGTTCTATGAACATCAAATGTTCAAGACCATAAATGTAGGGGCTGATGTGCAGCTGCTCTGGCTTGAGTCGGCCCTCTATGAACATCTGAAGCGCTCCGCCCCCAACTCCTTCGCGGGTTTCTGCAAGCAGTATTGCCATGCCGCCCTCCTTGACGATGTGGATAGAGTTCCAAAGTGAGTTGAGCGCACTGGCAAGTGTCGAATGTGTGCTAGCCTCGTCGCTTGCACTTATTATAGCACATTTGACCGGCTCAGCCTCGACGATCGAGATTGACTGAAGCTGCGCAATTGCCTTGTTAAACGCTTCCTTGATGCTTCCGATATGGATTCCTACCACATCGTCACCATTAGCCACCAGTTCAATAGATATCGCCGGTATGCTCTCAACCACATAAGCAGCGATCTTGAGAGGATCTCCTTCAACTCCCGGTGCTGGGCTGTTGTCCTTTCTTGCCTTGAATGCCTCTGCCATCTGGTCCGCAAGGAAGTTTCGCAGTAAAGTAGTGGGTGCACCCGCGAATCCAAATAGCGGATCATATGCAACACTTGAAACAATGACGGTACTCTGAAACTTGGCCATTCGCTCATTCAGTGACTGGTAGCTGATGCGATTAATGGGGATTGTTTCGATGCCGGTCAAGTTGGCGCGCAGGGCGCTTGCGATCTTGTCGGGAACATCGATTGTAAAGCTGAATCCTCTTGTACGGGCTTCTTCTGCAAGCATCATTATAACCTTGGCCGCGGCCTTTGAGCCAGAAAGTACTAGAAAGAGCATTTTATTAGTTAGGGGCACACCAGACGTTATTGCTGTCTTGACATCTTGTTCCAGTGGCACCTTAAATGTAGAAGAGATCTGATTTGCTAAGTTTTCAAACTTGATCTCAAGCACTACATCGGTAGTGCCATATCTTAGCCAAATCTCCGGCATAGAGTCTCTGTGTTATGAAGGGTTAAAATAAACCCTTTTTTTTACATGTACTAAGTGCCAATACCGCCCAAGGACTTTGTGTTTCAGTTTGCATCCTTTCTACTCAAGAGCAACTCTCTGAGGTTTGGAGTGTTCACTCTTGCAAGCGGCAAGCAGAGTGCTTACTACATAGACTTGCGGGTGCTGCCTAGCTTCCCGGGATATTTTCGGATGGGTATAAGTGCGTTGAAAGATATGGTAGCAGAAAAGGTAGGCCTGTTTGATACCTTTGCTTCGGTGCCCACCTCTGGGCTTGTGTTTGGCTCTGCCCTAGCTTATGAAATGAACAAACCCTTCATTTATATCAGAAAGGAGCCTAAAGCCTATGGCACCAACAAAATGGTTGAAGGCTTCTTGGAGCCAGGTTCAAAAGTCATCATTATAGATGATGTTGCAACAACAGGTACTTCTCTTAGCAGCGCGGTCGAAATAATACGGGCGAATAGTGGTATCGTGGAAGATGTAGTAGCACTTGTAGACCGACACGAGGGCGCGGAAGACAAATTAAGAAAGATGGGAGTAAGACTAAGCGCAGTGACAGGCATCAACGACATTGTAAACGCTCTGTACAACGCTAGCTTAATAGACGAGAATACGCTGGAGTCGGTACTAAAACAAATGGTTACACAGGGAGAGTATGAAATAGACTAGCTAACCCTCATAGATCATTAGGTTCTTCTCTTCCAAGAGTGTGTGTAGATTGTGCACGGCTCGGTATACTTCACTTTCTTTCTTGGCACCTGTGCACACCAGCTTGCCGGATGCAAACAGCAGTATGACAGTCTTGGGATCTAACATTCTGTGAATAAGACCCGGGAACTGCTCGGGCTCGTACATGCTCCTCGGCAGCACTCTTGCGGCAAGCTCTAAGTGGATCTTACCTCCAAGGCTTGCAGATGCTACTATATTTTGGATCTCAATCTGGGGCTCATGCTCAAGTGGTATTCCTCCCTTTTTAAGCTTCAAAACAACGCTCTTGACAGCCTGAATTGCCATCCTCTCAGATTTGGCACCTGTGCACACCATCTTGCCAGAGCTAAATATCAAAGTCGCAGTCTTAGGTGATCTGAGCCTAAAAACCAAGCCAGGGAACTGATCAGGATGATACTCCACATCTGGAAATATCTGAGTAATGAGGTTGAGGTTGACAGTCTGGTTCACCGTAGCAGAAGCTACAACATTCTCGATGCTTACAATTGGCTTGGTCTGCGGCATATGCGCCTTTATAAAGGCGCTATATATATACCTGCTTGCTACAATTTTCAAGTAAAAAATGATGCGTCAAGGATACATTGAATTTCAGATCTTAGATTTTAGCTTCAAAGACATGTAAGTTTCCTATCTGCTGGTGACTATTCGCCGATTATCTTTACTAGCACTCGTTTTTGTCGCTGGCCGTTAAACTCGCCATAGAATATTTGCTCCCACGGCCCAAAATCAAGCTTGCCTTTTGTTATCGCTACTACCACCTCGCGCCCCATTATCTGTCGCTTCAGATGAGCATCAGCGTTATCCTCACCTGTACGATTGTGCATATAGCTTTCTGGGGAATAGGGTACAAGCTTCTCAAGCCATCTATCAAAATCCTGATGCAAGCCATTTTCATCATCGTTGATAAAGACGCTAGCAGAGATATGCATTGCGTTGACAAGGCAGAGGCCCTCTTTGATATCACTTTCTGCCACTACGTTTGCAACCTGTGGTGTGATATTAATGAATGCGCGCCTAGTTGATGTGTTAAATACAAGGTATTGAGTCTTGGACTTCATGTCGGCGGCTTGTCGGAACTGTCGGCTGCAGCAGGCGCTGCACTTTTGTCACTATTGTTCTTTTTGCCTAGCCTGTTAAAGAACAAGATCGCAAGGATGATTGCAATTATGATATAGTTGACAGGTGGACTGATCACTTTTGTTATTACACCTATGCCGGGTATGACATAGATCACTTTACCAATGTAATCATCCTGAGTAATGGGGTAGTCGGTACCCGGTATCGATGCAGGATTGGCGTCTCCCCTTGTCCTAACCATTCTTTCGCCATCGCCATCCAGATCAATATCAATGATACGGTGGACTATGACCCTGTCACCACCGTCTGGCCTATCGAATACGATTATGTCACCTATCGTGAGATCCTCCCACGATCCGCCATCTCTGACAATAAGGACGTCATTGACTTTGAGCACGGGCTCCATGCTACCGCTTGAGACAACGTAAAACGGGTTGGCCCCAAACGCGAACCAAATGCCAAGCCAGACTACAAGAACACCGATGCCGATGATTATGATATCCTTAATGGCAACTGGCAGCCTAGACTTATCCTTATCTAGCAATGGAGAAAGTAATCATGCCACTCGTTAGATAAACTTTTACACTCTAACGCATGTCCAATTCTTTCATTATTGACATACGAAGACGTGGCATCTCGGACATCATTATCGACAAAATATCTATTATTTCGTCCTTGTCTGGCTGCCTCTCATTCCGATTCTGAAATTGTGTGATAAAATTGCCTATGACGATGCCGGAAAGAAGACCGTATGCAAAATCCTCGATGTTACCCTGATTTGGCACCATCTTGCGGGCAAGCCCTATTGGCATCTTTGGATCGCGGGTAGCTGCCTTGATAAGCGATTCCAGCTCCTTCCTATCGCTGTCTATCAGACCCATTATGTAGGTAACACTATGCATGTATGTTTAATAATGCTAACATTTTTTATTAGCTAATTGTTGTAGGTTCTTAAATGGGGGATAACACCTGCTCGGTAGTTCTGTTGGAACTTGGTATGGCTGCATTTGACCGCGGTGGTAGCCTCGTAGTATCAAAAAAGTTCGATGATGCAATCCAGTCTTATAGGATGCTCAAGAGCGGAGTTAACCTTGATGAAATACGATGGTTTATTGAAAAATTACGTTCATTTGAGCCTGTATCAACAAATGATGCAAGCATTGTCTCCATATTACGACAGGCAGGCTTGAATAGTCAGCTGATGCCAGAGGATCAGCAGCAATATATCCAAAACAGCAAGCCGACTCTTATAGTAAAGGCCGGCTTTGCCAATAATGAGCAGGATGCAGTGCAGGCCCTGCGGGAATTTGCCATAAACCTCTCATCGTCAAGAGTAAAGGAGGCATCCGAGAAGCTCGATCTTCATATCATACAGTCAATCAATGCACTAGATGAGCTTGACAGGATAATCAATACAGTGGGCGCAAGAATGAGAGAGTGGTACGGACTCCATTTTCCCGAGCTTGACAACCTTGTATCTAGTGTTGTTGTGTACGCCGAGATCGTAAGCAAAGCTGGTTTGCGAGAGAATATCGTTGTAGAAATTTTACAAAGCATTGGCTTACCGGACAAAAAGGTTGAAGTCATACTTGATGCTGCAAAGCGCAGCAAAGGTGGCTACATGACGCCGGAAAACCTTGCAATTGTTAAACGGCTTGCAGATGAGGTCATTGCACAGTTGGATCTACGGAGGGTGCTTTCAGACCACATTGAAGCTGCAATGGAAACTGTGGCTCCAAACGTCAAAGAATTACTAACTGCGGCGGTGGGTGCCAGGATAATCTCGAAGGCAGGCAGTTTGGCCCGACTTGCAATATTGCCTGCGAGCACAATCCAGATACTGGGTGCCGAAAAGGCGCTATTCCGTGCTCTTAAGACAGGCACCAGGCCGCCGAAGCATGGGTTGTTGTTCCAGCATCCTCTTATTCATTCTGCGCCCAAGTGGCAGCGAGGCAAGATAGCAAGAGCAGTTGCGTCAAAGGTCGCAATAGCAGCAAGGATCGACTATTACCGCCACAACGGGAAGGACAACAGCATTTCTGGTAAGCTAAAAATCCGTATCGATGAAATACGCGAGAAATACCGGGAGCCAATGCCTGAGAAGGAGCGGGACAGGAAATACAAGGAGCACATCCAGCGTCAGCAGCAGTATAGAAGCGGCCGTGATGTGACAAGAGATAAACATGATAAGAGAAAGAAGAAGGACAGAAGAAAGAGATTTGGAAAGCGACGGCGCTATTAGATGGATTTCAATGGATGGCGAGAAAAATGCCGCCACCCTCAATCTAGTAAAGGGAGACAATGTCTATGGAGAAAAGTTAGTGAAATATGAGGGCGAGGAATACAGGATTTGGGATCCTTTTAGAAGCAAGCTTGCGGCTGCACTCAAAAAGGGAATGAAAAATATGCCAATAAAGAATGGCAGCAAAATACTGTACCTTGGCGCGTCTACTGGGACAACTGTGAGCCATGTATCTGATATCGTCGGGCTATCGGGCCTAGTGTTTGCAGTTGAGCCGGCGACAAGGGTTGCAAGGGAACTTATTGAAAATGTCGCTTCAAAGCGCAAGAATGTACTCCCAATACTTGAAGATGCAAGAAAACCGCACTCCTATTTTGCAGTATTTGGCAAAGTAGATGTAGTCTACTGCGACATTGCGCAGCCTGACCAGACAGACATTGCGATAACAAATTGCTTGATGTATTTGAAGATAGGAGGTATAATGCTGTTGGTAGTCAAGACAAGGAGCATAGATGTAACCATGGATCCGCGAATGGTAGTGGCACAGGAGACAAGTAAGCTCGAAGAGAATGGTTTTAGGATAGATCAGACAATTAACCTCGAGCCTTTTGACAGGGATCATGTCATGATATACTGCATCTACAAGTCTTAGATCCTGCAGTGGATTATCTCCCCAAGCATCATCCGAAGAGGTTTCCACGACTTTCTTGTAAACTCCGGAGCAGAACCATTCTTGGCTACCCATTCTCGGATAAAACGCATTGTGTGCTCATCCGAGGGGTAGCCACTGCCTATACTTCCATACTTGCTACATATATGTTGGATCTCTTGATCTCTTGTTATCTTAGCAATTATTGATGCAGCCGAGACGACCATATTAATTACATCTGCGTGGTGCATAGAGTATAACTTTGGCTTGCATGTAAGGTGACATTCCATGTATTCTCTATATCTCTGTGGGTTGACATCGCAGCAGTCAACATAGACTTCATCCACCCCAATATTGTTGATCACGCTGGCCATAACTTTTGCTTCGAGCCTGTTGAGTCCCCTGAGTGACACACTGCTATCTACTTCGATAGGGCCTATCTTGTGGATACAGACTGAGTCGATGATCTTCATTATTTCGTCAAAAAACCTAGCACGCGCTTTGGGGTTCAGAGCCTTGGAATCTTTGACACCTATCTCGCGCAAAAGAGCAATCTTTGACTCGCGGATACCGATCCCTGCAACAACAAGGGGCCCAACAATAGAGCCGCGGCCTGCTTCGTCAACACCACCAACTAGAATACTGTTGTCCTGCCTTAGCAAAATTGTCGACTGGGGTATACTCATTTGTGGGTATTTATATTGTTACTTGTGCTCCTATAAAACAGGACTACCGTCTTTTATGCTGTTATAAATAGCATATTATTGCAGAGCTGTGATATGGCAGAATTTGTCAGGACGGTTGAGGGTAGAACGATACTTATGGTTCCAAAGTACTCGCTTAACGCCAAAGTTCCTTCAAAGATGCCTGCCTTCTTCAATCCTGCTGCCAAGCTTAACCGTGACCTCTCAATACTAGCCTATAGTGCTTTTGCAGCATCATCTGGAAAAAGGATGACATTTGCCGATTCGCTCGCCGGTATTGGGGCGCGCGCTCTTAGGGTTGCAGTCGAGGTCCCAGAGGTAGAACAGGTTTACTGTAATGATATTAACTGTGTTGCAATAGAAGCTGCTAAAGAGGCCGCTAGGCTTAATTCTGTAACTGGTCGGTGCCATTTCTCAATCGACGAGGTGTGCAAGTTCCTTCTAAGAGGCAACAAGGAGGGTGACCGCTATTCCATAGTTGACCTAGACCCTTTCGGCACTCCCGCTAGGCATATAGACTGTGTACTGCGGTCTGTACTCGACGGTGGGTTCGTCTCGGTAACTGCTACAGACACCGCAGTATTGTGGGGAGTTTATCCTAAGGTGTGTCTACGCCGCTACTATGGAAGACCGCTCAACAATAGCTATGGCAATGAAACTGCGATCCGACTGCTACTTTCACTCACTGCACTGACCGCCTCAAGGCTTGAACTTGCGATCAAGCCAGTATTTGTGCATACCACTAAGCACTATCTTCGTGTCTACGCAAAGATATCAGTCAGCAGTAGCCAAGCAAATGACGTTTATAACAGCATCGGCTATGTAATGCACTGCTTCCAGTGTGGCCATCGTTTCAATACCAAAGAATATGTAAAAGGTAAATGCGAGCTATGCAATACCGGCTTGGCTGTAGGAGGCCAGTTGTGGGCAGGGTCACTACACGACAAAGAATTTGTCAAGAAAATGTTAGAGCAAGACCCCGATAGACAGTGCAAAAAGGTGCTCGAAGCGGCGGTAGAAGAAGCAAGCGAAATACCGTATTATTTCAGGGCTGATGAAATTTCATCAAAGCTCAAATCAAACACACGTTCAGTGCAAAGTATAATTGAAAGGCTGCACTCCGCCGGCTTTGTCGCATCAAAGACTGCTCTGAATACCAGCGCATTCAAGACAGACGCAAGGATCGACTCGATTCTTAATATCGTGAGCTAGATAGGCATAGCATTTATCGAGCTGTTGACATGGCCTTCCCATTCATGCTTTAGGCCATCTAGTTTAACATTGGAATCGGACATTCTGTCATTCTCTTCAATTATTGTTTGCATCAGATCAAGGTATACCATAAAGCTGTCAAGTGCTTGAATGTAGAAGTCATAGCTTTGTTGCCATTCTTGAGCCGGCGAGGCACTATCAAGCTGCTGCCGCATATTCTGTATATCTGACCGATCAAGGTTTATCTGACCCAGCATGTCACTAGAGGTCGCCTCTCCACTTTTCCATTGCTCAAACTTTGACTCAATATTGGTTGCAAGGCTATGATGTCGAGAATAGAGGTCTGAAATAATACCACTGTCGTCACGAGGGAGCCCAGTAATGCTGCTAGGGCTACTCTCAGGTACTAGCCATATCAGAAAACTTGATCCAACTATTGCTGCTGCAATGACTGCTGTTATGATTATGCCCTTCTTACTCGCCAAACCGGCATAACTCTAGCCTCCTCTAATAAAAAGGATATCAACATATACCCAAGTATCCCCAGACACTTGAATATGAGTCTGGGTGAACAGTCGCCACCCCATGTAGGTAAGATAAACTATCGCAAGAACCTCACTTCAGAGCTTGCAACAATTAGGGTGCAGCCAGGTGATGGAAGACCTGTGCCTGACTTTAAAGCTGGCCAATTTGTGGCACTCGGGCTGAAACTAGATGGTCCTCATCACAACAACATAACGTACAGGCCATACACACCATCGTCGCCTCCTGAAGAAAAGAGGTACTTCGAGTTTTACATCAAGTACGCATCAGGATACGTAATGAGTAGGTTTACAAGCACCCTTTTCAAAATGTTTGAAGGTGATCTAGTTTACTGGCGCAACCCTGATGGCGCGTTCACCATTGAGGACAAAAAGGCCGATGGGACTCTCGACACAAGACGACTAGTATTGGTTGCATCAGGAACAGGTCTTGCGCCTTTTATCAGCTATGTTCTACATTTGAAAAATATTAAGTCAAAGAGAGAAATAGTACTGCTTCATGGAGCAAAATACGTCCAGGAACTTGGCTACTGTGACATGCTTAAGAACTTGTCTGCAAGCGATCCGAATTTCAAATACTTGACGACTGTAAGCAGACCGGATCATGAGCTATCGCGTGACTGGAGGGGAAACGTAGGTAGAGTGGAGACACTAATTGAAGGCAAAGACAGTTGCAAATCCCAACTTGAAAAAGCAGTTGGCGAAAAAGTTACCCCTGAAAACTCTTTCTTCCACATATGCGGCTACGCTGGAACCGTCAATGCAGTCATTTCGATCCTGAGTCCCCTTGGGTTTGTCAGCAACCGCAAGAAGCGCGAGGATGGATCATTTGACATCAAGATTGAAACCTACATATGATGACAGCAAAAACCTCATTATGCTGTGCTGCCAATTAGTCACAGTTGTTGTCATATTATGCAGCTAGAACTATGCGTTACCAGGGCTCAATTATGGTCGACATCTGCGATATCGACTTGATTGGGACAAAACTGGAGCAGAATGGCCTTGTAGTCCACCTTACGAAGGAATATTACCAACAGGAAGTGATCGAGCAACCATATGCCTGCCAGCTTCTCCAGAAATGCGATATTGCAAACCTTGTAGGCAACAAGATAATAAAACAGGCGATTGAGATGAAGCTGGCAAAAGAGGTTAGCATAAGAAAGATTGCTGGTGTGCCTTTTCTCATGATCTACAAATTTCGTCAATGATGAAAGACCTCCCTATTCCAAATACAAAATCAACGTGATATAGAAGAAATGATCTAATACCTAAAGGGGTAGGTAGGTGCTTGATTACAGCTATACCTGTCTATTGATTTTTATTTTTAAGTCAATTGGTGTATCTTTTGCTTTCTCTCTCTCTTCTCTACATCTTCATTTCAAACAGCAGTCTTACATCATGTCTACATTTGACCTCTATGTTTTTATATCATAGGTAGAATTTCGGAAAGTATTGCTGTGAATGGAGAAAGAAGATGAGTTTGTTACCCTGTGCTTTTACGTCTACTTTACTTTGAATATTTTATTGCCCGTCCTAGCATTACACATATAATAAGAAAGAAATACTAACTTTTGCACGTTGTCAGAAGAGCCTGACGAGCAGCTGCCAAGAGAGGAGAAGCACAAAGCAGCGGCCCGAGCTGATAGATGGCTCTCAAAATATGAACGCAAAAGTAGATTCCTAAACAAGATGTCTGAAGATTACGATGTTTTTGATAATGTATTTGACATGCCCACTCTCATGACGATTAACGAACTGAGGAGTGATGGCGTTATACAGTATATCAAGAGCTCACTTGCTGCCGGTAAGGAGTCTAAAGTATACCTTGCAGTTGCACCAGATGGCTCACTTCGAACGGTCAAAATATATCTCACAGTAAGTGCCGAGTTCAAAAAGCGGATGCAATACATCGCTGGTGATCCTCGATTTTCTGACTTAAAGCCCGGATCTCGCAGCCTTATAATGACATGGGCTCGAAAGGAGTTCAAGAACATGCAGACAGCGCACACCGTTGGAGTAAGAGTGCCTTTGCCGATAGCAGTCAAGAAGAATGTGCTTGTAATGGAGTTTGTAGGTGACAGCGAAGGTAATCCTATGCCTACACTAATAAATACAGAAGAAATCACATTGAATGATTATCAGCAGGTGATCGAGCAGATGATTATGCTGTATCAAAAAGCCAAATTGGTGCACGCTGACTTGTCAGAGTACAACATTTTCAAGACTGACTTCGGCATCATGTTGTTTGACTTTGGATCTGCTATCGATATCCAACACCCAAATTCCAAACAATTTTTATTGCGCGATGTCATGAACATAAACAGGTTCTTTGAAAAACGAGGAATTGAGGTACTCAATACTGCTCAAGTAGTAGAAAAGATTAGGGGTGACACAAAATAATGAGCTTCCAACACACGGTCAAGATCCCAAAGGAGAGGATAGGTGTCCTCATTGGCAAAGGCGGAAAAGTAAAGCAGCAAATAGAGGAAAGATGCGGCGTCAAAATCGAGATCGACAGCGAGACTGGAGATACTATGATCATAGGCAACAGCCCCACTGATCGTCTGGAAGCTTTTCGGGCAGTCGAAGTGATAACCGCGATTTCAAGAGGATTCTCTCCACAGCGAGCTTATCTTCTCTTTGAGGACGAGGATCTAATATTCCAGCAGATCGATTTGCATGACTACATCGGCAAGTCTCCAAACGCTCTTGAACGCATCAAGGGCAGGATAATTGGCGAAGGAGGCAAGGCGCGTAGATTGATTGAAGAGTTGAGTGGCTCATATGTATCTGTCTATGGCCATACTGTATGTCTTATCGGCAACTTTAGGGAGATCAAGCTTACAACTGAAGCAATAGCTATGCTTGCCAAGGGTAGCATGCACAAGACCGTCTACAATATGCTGCAGGGCGCAAAGAGGAAAGACAAAATGGACAAGATGCGCCTGTGGGAAGAAAATCACAATGAAATTACGTTCTCTGACTCTTAATGTAAAAGCATAGTGGGGCACAAAGCCAACTGATCTGTTTGCATTCTTTCTTGTATTGAGCTATGTGCATGCCTGTTCACCTATACCCCGCCATATATACTAAATTAACTAGTAGTGCAAGATTATGAATTCTTGTGCTCCCTCTTTCTTATTTCTCTCTCTACTAGCCTCCACTCCAGCGTTTGAAAAGACTATGGTCGATATCGAATTGATCAAGCACCTTGCCTACCAGATGATTTATCAGATCATCCATTGTCTTAGGCTTGTGGTAGAATCCTGGCATGGCCGGCAGAATTACTGCGCTGGTACTTGCAAGCGTGGTCATATTTTTTAGGTGTATCTTTGACAGCGGGGTTTCTCTTGGCACAAGAACAAGTTTACGCTGTTCCTTTATGCAAACACCCGCTGCTCTTGAGACTAAGCTATCCTCAAGGGCATTTGCAATACTAGACAGTGTTTTAGTGCTACAGGGAATGACGATCATGCCGTCGACTTTGAATGAGCCACTTGAAATAGGTGCAGCCATATTGTCATCTTCATAATACCTCGTCGCAAGCGACTTAACATAGTCGGCTGTACTGTCGGTCTCTATCTTTATGTTCTTGGCCCCCCATTCTGTGATAATAAGATGTGTATCAATTTTCAGTCTCTTGAGAACCTCAAGTGTCCTTATACCGTAAATGACACCAGAAGCGCCAGTGATCGCAACTACTAGCCGCAAGCAAATGTGTGATTACCTTGTTTGCTATTTAATAATGCCTGCAAGCATTTAATAGTGAAACTATGTTGGCTACTAAATAGGCGTTGCTGACGGTCTTTGGCACAGTGGCATTAGACACAACACGTACTCCTTTTCGGACAGAGACCAGAATACTAGGCGGTGCTGCCACCTTTGCCTCTGTTTCATCAAGCATGTTTGCTCCCACCTCGATAGTTGCGGCAGTAGGGTCAGACATGCCAGCTGAACATATAAGAGCACTCAGCTCAAAGGGTGTAGATACAAAGGGGATCATCATCAGACAGGGAAGCAAGACTTTCCATTATGATTCTTCATTTGATTACGATTTGTCAAACAGGACGACTAATAAGACTGAGCTTGGGGTCATAGCCGGCTTTGATCCTCTCATCCCTGAGGAATATATCAAGTCTGATTATGTGTATCTTGCAAACAATGACCCAAACCAGAACATCAAGATCATGCGGCATTTTCAGAACCCCCAGCTTGTAGTCTGTGACACTATAGAATTCTGGATAAATGGGAGCCGTGACGACGTAGTCAAGATGATAGAAATGACAGATGGAGTAGTGATAAATGATAATGAGGCAAGACTCTTATGCAAGGAGGCTAACCTTGCAAAATGCGGCAAAAAGATAATGTCATGGGGACCGAAATTTGCGATAATAAAAAAAGGCGAGAACGGCGCCATCCTCTTTACTAAAGAGGGGCCAGTGTTTCCAGCTGCAGCATTTTTTCTTGACGAAATAGTCGACCCGACTGGAGCCGGCGACTCCTTTGCAGGTGGCTTTCTAGGCCACATTGCTCGCAAGGGCGTGATGGATTTCGCCACAATGAAGGAGGCGGTGATCTATGGTAATGTTATGGGTTCATTTGCTGTTGAAGACTTTGGGATCAAGCGCCTCCTGTCGATAACAAAGGATGATATAGAGGACCGCTACGGAAAATATTGCAATCTGGTACAATTCTAATCTTTTGTTTCATGCACAACTTTGCCAAGCAAACTGTACGCTGGCTGAAGACATACGCTCAAATCACTTGAATTAGAAAGAAGAGTAACATGACAGTCGATACATCAAATATAGAGCAAGTTATCACTTCAGAACTCAAGATAAGCGAAGATGAAGCCAAGGTTTACATCGCTATTGTGAAAAGAGGCAAAATGGACCCAGCCAAGATCTCAAGTGTACTTGGCTGGAGTGAGGAGCAGCGCGCGCTTGCTGCAGCAAAATCGCTTGTCAACAGGGGCATGGTCATTGAAATAACAAAGATGGAATTTGAGTCACTCCATCCCAGGTTTGCAATAACCAATCGATATAGAAGGTGCTGCGAGGAAGAGCACATACCCTTCAAAAGGAACCTCAAGATAGACAACATCGGCATCGTGCTTGAAAGACCATATGAGGATGCAAGAACTAAATAGGCGGCAACATACAACAAGGAATATTATCATGATGACGACTTCGGACCCAACTGGCGGCGACAAGGTAGTCTATTTTGGTGTAATAAATATCAATGAGAATGGCAGAACCATAGGTTCAGTGGACATCTGGCGAAGCCTTCTAACAAGAGAAATGTTCTGTGAAGAAAAGCGTTTAGGGGTTTTAGAAATCGTCGATTACCTTGGCATGCCTAGGATTGACAAAGACAAAAAGTGGGCTGTAGCGATCAGCAGAAACTTAAAAGGCCACCTGCGCTGGCGGCTTGTCAAGATGATAAAAGAAGGCAGGATGACATTTACAGATGCGGATGACAATCCAATCGAAGTGAATGTCAAGGACTTTAAAATTGTTGACCCTGAGTGGTGGAGCTTTTTGGTTGAAGAGAATGTCAACCGTAACATGGAAGTTACGGATGCGCCAAATAAATGATACGCGATGATGACGATGACGACATTCCAGTTACCGTGTTTGTGAAAAGCGCTAGCGGGAGCGAAATAGCAAGTAAGCTGTCTGGGTACTTTGTCGTCAAGGGTCAGGAATTTCGCTTCACTGCAATAGCATTTGGTCGCATTGGAGGTCACAACGCAAGCATCAAGATACCCAAGACCACTTTAGACAAAATAGCAAAAATGGGGATTGACCCGGAGCAGCTACAAATTACGATTCAGCGCAAGTTGATTGAAGGCGATATTATTTTGCCAGAAGGATCGAAGGCCCCGTCGTCAGACTAGAGCGCCTTCAAGTGTCTTGCTGCATGTACACTTGTTTCTTTCCGCAGGAATTGTAGCTACCAACTCTGCAATCAATTTCTTTGTCTTTTCCACATTCTTGGCAAGCGTCTCGATTATCTCAGCAGAGGTCACCGGGTGATTTGCCCAAACATCATAGTCAGTAATGGTAGCTATAGATAAGTAGCACATTTCAGCTTCTCTTGCAAGGTTAACCTCTGGTACAAGCGTCATGCCAATAACATCTGCCTTAATCACGTCGCGGAAGAATCTTGATTCTGCTCTTGTAGAAAAGCGTGGTCCTTCAATGCAGATATATGTACCCTCACTATGCAGTGAATACTTTAGTTTCCTTATTTTATCGATCGCAATGTCGCGTAGCTCTGGGCAGAATGGATCAGCTAAAGAAATATGGCATACTTGCCCACTATCGTAGAATGTGTAGCGGCGATTTTTTGTAAAGTCAATAAATTGATCAGGAACTGAAATGTCGCTAGGCTTGAAAGTCTCTTTAAGACTTCCAACAGCAGATGGGGCAATAATGCGTTTGACTCCAAGCTGCTGTAAAGCCCATATGTTTGCTCTATTGTTTATCCTATGAGGGGGTATCCTGTGACCTCGTCCATGGCGAGATACAAACGCTGCTTTGACTCCTGAATATTCGCCTATTATCACAAAATCGGAGGTCTCGCCATAAGGCGTGTGTACCTTGATCTCATGTTTTGCACTAAAAAGTTCTGGATCATAAATACCAGTACCTCCAATTATGCCGATAACTGCACTATTCTCCATGAAAAGTCACCAATGACTCGACATTATGGCCCATCTTACGCAACCTGTCAGCACCCTTTAAGTCTGAAAGTTCAATAATGAACGCAAAGCCAGCCACCTTGCCCCCAAGCTCTTTGATCATGTGCGCAGCGGCTATTGCAGTACCGCCTGTTGCTATCAGGTCATCAGCGATCAGTATGCTGCTGCCCTTGTCTATCGCATCTTGTTGAAGCTCCATTATTGCTGTGCCGTATTCAATATCATATGATTTCTTAACAGTTCTGCCTGGCAACTTGCCTGCCTTGCGAATCATTACAATACCCTTGCCGAATCTGAGGGCAAGTGCTGTAGCTATGATAAAGCCTCTTGACTCGATGCCAGCTACCCTATCTACTTTTGTCTTGCTATAAATACGGTGGAACTCATCAGCGATATAGTTCAAGGCATCATTTCTTTTCAAAACAGGATTTATGTCGCGGAATAGTATCCCTTGCTTGGGAAAATCAGGAAAGTTGGCTATTATATCGCGCAGGTTGACCTGCTTGGCTTTTGTTCCCATATCAGTAAGGCCATATTCTGGCTGTAAAAAGATTGCGAAGTCCCTACTAACATACTTTATACAGCTCTAATGCTCATTAAATAACAATAATGCTTACAGAACAACAGATGCAGTTTGTAGAGAAGATTGCAAGCCTGAAGGACTTTGATGAGACCTTTGAATTAGTGAAGACAGTAATCCTACAAAGGTTCAAGCTGCATCGAGCAGGACTAGGTTTGATATTGCAAATGATGCCAAGCAACCTTGGTGCCTATCATATGCTAGGTTCAAATGTAATAGTTGTCAATACTTATCTCTTGACTATATTGAAAAAGATAGTCAAATCAACTGAAGAGTACAACTCTTACATATTCATGGTGCTGGCCCATGAATACCTTCACAGCCTTGGAATTATAGATGAGAACACTGTACGTCAGATGACTTTTGAGCTATGCAAGTGGATGTTGGGTAATGATCATTCTGCAACCAAGATGGCAAAGAATGGCCCATACGCTATATACCCTGAGTTAAGGTCATTGATGCAGTCACAGTTTGGTAGGGATTTCCAAGTTGTCAGGAACTTTGACAGGACCAACCAGACCTATATCCAATAATATTGTGACATTACATAACACTATATCTACTGGTTCGACTAATCAATAGATGTATATTACAAATTGGTATCTGATGTTGACTTTGAACGAAGACTAGATGAAATAACTGAAAGATTACTGCCTTACATTCGTAACCATCTCCTGACCAGAGTAAATAGGGAGAATGCTAAGACTATAGTTGATTATATGCTTGCATTTAGGTCAGAGTCCAACCCTGTGGAT
>CAYWRR010000002.1:7692-36396 GCA_964460425.1 uncultured Nitrososphaera sp. | reverse complement strand
GCATGAATGGATTGGTTGTTACAGGAACTCTGATACGTTCTCAATTGTATTACGATGAAATGTCTAGGTTTCTTGACAACCCTCAAGAAGTTTTATCGAGCAACCAGTCAGAGTTAGAACTGTGGCGCAAGTATTTGGAAGATTATAAAAAATTCATGGAACAGATGAAGGAAAAAAGAATAATGAGAAAGGAGAAGGCAATCCAAAATTCATACATCTGCGTCAGGTTGTGATTTACCCCTCATCCAGCTTCCCTTCATCCGATTTTTCACATCCAATCGTTGCTCTATTTTGGCGAGGGCAGTTATCATCTGTAGACGGATTCTTTTTGGGTAATCCAGGGAAATTAGAATTCAAGGAACCAGAGTATAACGAGCAACTTTAACAGTTCTGCTGATTTTGAACAAAGGTTTTCCATCAAACTCAACTATTATTGGAATTTGAACAACTATCGATTCAGGCTTCTCCATACCTACTGCTATATGTTACTCAGGGTATACGAGAACTAATCAAGTCTCATGTCCCGACTGTTTACAGTCACACAAAAGCTGGTGTGTCCATATAGGTGCAGATCCTTTTGAACTCATAATTATATACTATACTGTCGGATGAGTTATCTACATTATGAACAGGACAGAAAGTAAACCAAAGGATGACGACGAAGAAGAAGAAAACAATAATGAAATATTACCCCAGATCGGCGAAGATCCAGGTCTACCCGCTGATGCAATAGAACAAGATTCAAAAGCAAGGGCAGACAAGTAGTACAAACAAGAGAAAGGCAAAGATTTGCCAAAATCAAAAGAATACAACGATGTGTATAAAGCTACTACTAAATGATCTTGACAAGAGTAGTTGGTATATAGCCCTTTGTAAAAATTTCAAAAGACTAATTTATGACTGAGAAGCCGCTATTGAATTTTCTGTGTCCTCTTCCAGATAGGCTTGGATCACTGTTAGTCCGCGTAGTCGAGCATGATATCAATTTTTTCATTTATTATTTTAGCCAATCAACACATAACATTGATGAAACCAGATATGAAAACCTATTGCTATTTTACCTCTCTTGTTTGTACAGCAGAAGATTTCGATTCATTCTAAATCTTTTTTTAAAGTTAACATTATTTCTACTGGTACTTCTATTACTTCAATTCTTTAGCCCCTTCACTTAGCACTTCATAATAAGTTAATCATCCATATGTTCTGCCAGACAAAGAAACTCCAATTCATCTAGTTATTCCTGAGCTTCTGTAAGAAAGGTTTGCATCATTTGTGGTACATTTTGTGACGCTTATTCAGCATGCTGTGTATTCTTATGCTATCTTTAGATCCTCTGATTGCGGAAATTCCCTGCATTAATTTTTAATCTTTTTCTGATGACCAGCAGCTGCATTTTTGCTTGTAGTTTTCCCTTTATTCCTCCTTTATCCGCCAAAACTTTTGAAGAAAGTTCTTTTACTGCTTTCTGAGCTGCAATTTCTAATCCTAGGACTTCGCGTATCTGTTCTTCAACCATATCTATTTCTACCATATATATATATATGTATATATATCCCCCACCTACCTTCATATATTATTAATAAGAGTTGGAGTTGAGAAGAAGATATGCATCCTAATAATGTTTATTCACTACTTTCCGATACTTGTCCATTATGGATTATGATCGGTAGCCGCAGAATTAAAAACATCATGAGCACAACAAAGGAGATAGACCCCCTCAATGAGCTAGTATAGACGTAATACATCTATACGATAACATCTCAGCTGCCGCTGCCTCGTCCTACTCCTTCTATTACTGCCGCTTCTCCTCCTACTCCTCCTGTTACCGTTGACGTTGGGGTCATATTGGATGTCAGATCAGGCACTGCACTAGATGCAAACTCAAGCAATGGGGTATACCATATCCCAAAAGCTATCATAAAGACCATAGCAAATACTAGCACTGCAACTATTGCCCTCGGTTCCTTTACTCTTCGCATATCTGGTGCGTCTTCCATGTACATCTTTCTCATTATCCACGCATAGTATCCAAGTGAGAGTGCGCTGTTAAGGACACCTGCGATTGCAAGCCACGGGCCCCATTCGACAATTGGCCCGGAATTTATGCCTGCCCCAAAGATAACTAGCTTGCTCCAGAAACCATTGAGCGGTGGAACGCCTGCAAGTGCAAGGAGAGATATAGAAAACGCGATTGCAGTTATAGGCATACGCCTGCCAAGACCTCGATATCTTTCCAAACTATAGCTTGCAAGCGCAGTCGCTACTGCTGCTACTGCAATAAACCCAGCAGACTTCATAACTGCGTGATTCATTATGTGAAATAGTGAGCCTGAGAGCGCCTGATCAGAGTAGGGTGCAAGTGCAATACCTATCATGATATAACCTGCCTGTGCAATAGAAGAGTACGCAAGTATCCTTGGCACACTTCTTTGAAGTAGCGCGGCAAGGTTACCAAGTGTCATAGTGAAGACCGCTATTATTGCCAGAGTAAGTGTCCAGTCAACATTGAGGGCAAACATTCCAAGTACAATCACTCTGAGTGCAGCGGCGAAGCCTGCCTTCTTGGTGCCTGCTGCCAGCAGCGCACCTATGGTAGTGGGCGAGCCTTCATAGGCATCTGGCAGCCACATATGGAACGGCACAAGGCCCATCTTGAAGCCAAAGCCAGCGATGAACAATGCGACAGCAAGCAGTCCAATAGGCGCGAGACTTGCATCTAGGTTAGCAAGCGCCCTTATGGAATCTCCTATGTTGGTTGTACCTGTTATTCCATAGACCAGGCCTATGGCAAGAACAATAATTGCAGACGACAGCGCGCCAAACATGAAATACTTGATTGCTGCCTCATTTGATATGGGGTCGCGTTTTGAAAAGCCGGCCAGCGCATAGGTTGGAAGCGACATCAGCTCCCATGCTACCAATAGCATTACAAGGTCGGTTGAATATGCAATGATTACCATCCCGATACTGGAGAGGAGTATCAGAGAATAGTATGCAGCAGGATTTGACCTACCCTTATAATAATTCCAAGATGAGGCAGTGACCATTATCGACACGATCAAAAGCGCAATGGCAAAGAACGAGCCAAACATGTCGTCCACTATCACTTCCTGAGAAAATGCCACGGCTGGTAGCACTTCACCAGTAAGGACGCGAAAGATGATAATGGATATAGCTACAACAAGAGCGCCAAATGCAATTGCACTGTAAAGCTTGTTTCTATTCCTCCCTTTTTCATGCCTGCTTGCATCAATGGCAGGGATTGCAAGACCAACTGAGCCCAGTATTATAGTTACAAGTATTGGAGAGGAGAGGAGGTCAACCATTTTTTATCATATATACCTCTCTACTGCAAGAACAGGAGCATCACAATTATCATGATGCCCACTGCAAATACGAAAATGTATGTCTGTGTGATGCCGCTCTGACCTGCCTTGACTACCCCTGACATGTAAGACATTGACTGCTGTAGAGCAGGATTGATGCCATCTACAATTGTACTTTCAAAATATCGCCAAATAAAGCGGTAAACTGCCAGTGGCCCTATCACGGCGCCCCAATAGAGTGCACTGTTGAGATACCATCTATTATACAAGAATTTCCAAATAGCTCTAGTGATGATGCTCCTTGAAATGATCTGCGGATTTACATGGCGTCCAATGTAGAATATGTAGCCTAGCGCGCCACCTATTGCAAATGCGGCAATAGATGCAATCGCAGCAATTGGATTTAGTCCAAACCAAGTTCTGTCGCCTTCTGGCGCAATGGTGACTGGAGCCTCTTCCTCGCTCTCCTCCCCTTCGTCATGAATACCAAATGATTCTGCAAGGTATCCCCCAAGCAGGTCGTGTATCTCAGCCTCAAATACAAATCCGATGACGCCTACGGCTATAGAAGCGATGGCTAGTATCCCATATGGCACCCACATTCTGGGTCCTGCCTCATGTACGTGGTGACCTCTATGCTCCATCTCCTCAATATGCTTGCTCCTCTTACCAAAGAACGCCATTCCTATCATCCTAAAGGTGTAAAAAGCGGTCATAACTGCCACCACGACTGCGATTATGAAAAGCGGCTGCGAGAAAGTATAGCCGGATTCAAGCACTGACGCAAAAATGGCATCCTTGCTCCAAAAACCTAATGTGAAGAGAGGCGCACCTGCAAGCGAGAGGCTAGCCAGCAGCATAAACACATAAGTCTTTTTCATAGGTGTTCTTAAGCCCCCCATGTCGTTCATGAACCTAGATCCCACGCCGTGTAAAAGAGCGCCGGCTCCCATAAAGAGAGATGCCTTGAACATGGCATGACTCATCAGGTGAAAGAACCCAGCTGCGTACCCGTCAACAAAGTTCAATGAAAGTCCCGCAATACCTATGGCCATCATCATATAGCCAATCTGTGAGCCTGTAGAATATGCAAGTACTTTTTTTATCTCAGGATTCACTAGCGCCTGAGTCGCAAGCAAGAACGCAGTAATTGCGCCGACCCATGCAACCACCTCAAAGAAGTCCGCAACGCTGAAGGCTCCTGCAGATGCAAGTGCAAAGAATAGTGGCCCAATACGCAAAACCAAGAACACACCTGCCTTGACCATCGTTGCAGCATGGATGAGGGCGGAGACTGCTGTGGGGCCAGTCATGGCTTCAAGGAGCCACTCGTTGAGTGGGAATTGAGCAGACTTGCCTATCGCGCCGCCAAAGAGCAGGACCGCTGCGGGGACAAGCAAGTTCTGCTGAGACATTGCTATAGCCCATGCTGGATCTTCAGCTAGCTCGGTGAATCCAAAAGTTCCAGCGTACACGAAGATTAGAAACATACCTGCTAGCATCATAACATCTCCTGCTTTAGTCATTAGGAAAGCCTTCATGCCTGCATGGGTAGGCGAAGTCCACATTGGTATGCCCCATGCGATGTGCCCTTGGACGCCCACATAGTCCTTCTTCCTGTCATAGTACCAGAAGCCGATAAGTGCATAGGACGCAAGGCCTACACCTTCCCACCCAAAAAAGACCATAAGCAGGTTGTCTGATAAGACGATCAGCTGCATAGAACCTATAAAGAAAAGCATGAAGAACCAGTAACGTGTGAGATCTTTGTCGCCATGCATGTAGCCTGTAGAGTATACCATGATAAGGAAAGAGATCCATGCCACCAGATTTGCCGTTACTATAGCGAGGGGATCTGCAAGCACACCTGCCTCAATACCAAGCGAAGATATCCACGGTATTTGGCTATGCACCTCGGCTCCTTCCAGAGCAAGAGGCATCAGAATCGCAGCAGAAATCGCACTGACTAGAGCAAATCCTACTGCAGTATAATCTCGAGCACGGTGACCAGCCCGTGCAACTGCGGCAATAATTGCGGCACCTACAAACGGCAGCAGCCATACGAGCCAAGCGTTGATTGCAATTCCTTCAAATCCTAGTGTTGTCATCTATGGCTCATCCTCTCTCTTTTTCTCTCCTCTAGTGTCCTTCTGCTGCTTCTCCGCTAGCGGTCTCATCTCCTGCTCCTCCTGCTGAATTTTGTTCTATATTTTCGGATGCGGCCCCACCAACTTCTATACCTGTGTCTTGTGATGGCACAGGCAGCACACCTTCCTGCCCTTGAAACATATTATTAGTGTAATAATTAGTGATGGGGTTCAGAAACAAATCGGGATAAACACCTATTATAAGTGTCATCGCGGCAAATACTGCCATTGTAGCAGTGATATACCGGTTTGAGTCCCTGACGTGAGAAAGCTGTTCAGGTATCTTGCCAAAGAATATGCGCTTGTACATCCAAAGGATGTAGGCAGACGAGAGGACAGTTGCAAGGATACCGAGCGCAAACATTGTTGTCCTCAGTGGATCCATGTCTGCTGTTGCAGTCTGCAATACCCCGTTAAACAATATCCATTCACCCATAAAGCCGCTCGTCGGAGGTATCCCAATTATAGTAAGTGCGCCTATCATTGCAATTACAGCAGTATAAGGCATCTTGCCTGCAAGCCCGCCGAGCTTGGACATGCTCCTTGTGCCAGTCTGAAGGATTATCGAGCCGGCCATCATGAAAAGGATCGCTTTGCCCAGGCCGTGAGTTACATACATCATTGTTCCGCCGGTTATGCCAAGTATACTTTCAGAGCCAAGACCAAATAGTATGTAACCCATCTGGCTGATGCTGGAATAAGCTAACACCTTCTTAATGTCGTCCTGCATCAGAGCCATTGCACCTCCGTATATCATAGTGGCAAGACCCCACATGTTGATATACAAACTGTACTCCTCATAGCTCCCTGCGAGAAGCTCCATCCAAAGTCGCAAGAGCCCGTATGCTCCTATGCCGATCATAGCAGGAGACAAAAGTGCTGAGACAGGCGTTGGAGCCTCTGCATGGGCGTACGGCAGCCAAATGTGGAGCAAAAATGCCGCAAGTTTGACACCCAGCCCTATTACAAGTGCAAAGACAATCAGTGGGAGCCACTGCGCTGGGATGTTGCCTGCATTTGCTCTAATTGTGTCAAAATCAAAGCCACCTGCAAAGAACCCCATGGCCAAAAGACCAAGCAGCAGCACTACAGCTCCAGCATGAGTCCAGAAAAAGAACATCAGAGCTATTCTTCGTCTTGCGCCATAGCCATAGAATGCAATAAGGAAGAATGACGGAACAAGCATCAGCTCAAAGAATACATAGAATTGGATGAGGTTAGTTGCTAGGACTGTGCCAAACATGCCCATGGAAAAAGTTAGATAAAGTGCAAAGTAGAGCGCTACTTGGTTGTTGACATACTGTTGAGTATCAAGTACGGTCGCCTGCGAGCTCGATCCAACATTCTTGCTAGGAAGAGCATGTGAGCCGTGAACTAAATGATCATTGCCGTGCCCTACTCCTCTTCCTCCTATACCATTACCATGCCCCGGCAGATCCTCTTTCACCTTGTGAACCATGTAAGGTCTTGAATAGAGCGCAATTACTGTGCAGAGAATGTAAATAATTAGTGCAAATGGCAGGCTTAACCCGTCAAGCCTCAGACCAAAGTTGCCAAACTGGCCCCATGCATATTGCTCGACATGAACTGTTTGCTGGCCAGTGTAGACTCCAACAGCTGGTATGAACAATAACCCTGTCGAAAATGCTAGAGCCACAAAGGAAAACCAAGTCGCTGGCTTGGCTCCAGCCTTTCTACCAATCCAGTAAGCAACTGGAGCTAGCAAAAGCGGTATAAAGGTCGCTGCTAATAAGAAATACGACTCTGCCATTTCTTTGATTTGCTCCTACTACTAGCCTCGCATGCTCCTTAATTCTTCAACATCAATTTCTTTGTATAGCCTGTATGCTACTATGATAAGCCCAAGACCCACGGCCACTTCCGCTGCCGCTATGGCTATCGAGAACAGGGCAACTACCTGCCCCTGTGCATTTGGTAGGCCCCTTGAAAAGGCTACAAGTAAGAGGTTTGCAGCATTAGCAATAATCTCTATTGAGAATAGCATCCTGATTGCGTTACGCTTTACGACAAGACCGTAGATTCCGACGGCGACAAGCACCATAGATACAATGGCAAAATCAATTAGTTCGCTCATGCTGTTGTTCCTCCTCCTCTTCATCTTGGCCCGTGATATTCTCCCTACGTGCAAGTGCAAGTGCTGCAATAACAGATCCTGCTAGCGTCAGCCCCAATATGATGAGTGCTGGAGCATAGTATGTCAGCATCAGCTCACCTATCTCTGTAAAATCGACTGCTGGAGAGCTGTTAAAGTCGCCAAACTGGCCACTCAGCCCTGACGTAAGCAGAAGCGCCCCAAGGCTTGACATTATTATCAGCATCAGAGCAATACCTGCACCTTTTCTCTTCTTGTCTTCCTTTGTAGTAAATAGCGCTTGAGTTCTCACCAACATGACTGTGAATATGATAAGTACTGCAACGGCGCCAACATAGACTAATATCTGGAACATTGCTACGAATGGCGCATCTAATAGAAGGAAAAAGCCGGCGATACCAAGCATTGAGATCGCAAGCGAGATTGCGCCATAGATCAACTCGCGTGCTTCAAGCGCCATGATAGCGGTGCCAACTGTAAGGACTGCGACGGCAATAAAGACTGGGTCAGCCATGTGTTGCCCCTCTATCGTCTATCACAATCTCTACATCACCTTGGTACTTGGGCTTGACTGCAAGTTGAGCTGGCGTATAAATGAGATGCTCCTTTGTAAACGCTGACAGCTCGTAGTCATTTGTCATAAACAGAGCATAAAAGGGGCAAGCATCAACACAAAAGCCACAGAACACGCACTTGCCATAGTCAATCTGCGGCATTATTCCTTTTTTGTTTTGTTTCCACTGCTCGTCTTCTACCTTAACCATTCCAATAGCTTCTGCTATGCCTTCACATGCTATAGCACAGAGCTGACAACCTGTACATTTATCATGCAGTAGAATATGTCTTCCTTTATAACCTGCAATGCCAACACCCCTTTTTGGGTCAAATTGATAACCATCTCCTACAAATTTGAGCTTTTGCTCTGGATAGCGCAGCGTAAAGCGCTTGATAACAAGGTGCTTTGAGCCAGATTCAATAGATTTGATAAATCCACCTGCAGTTGACGAAAGTGACGATGATGGCAACGGCCATGATGACGATGACGACATGGACATATACTTTTCCTAACAATATACCTCTGCAATATCGCCATATATAGACCTGTGCAAGTAACTTGAAAGATCATAATAACAGAACTAATAATAGAAAATTATTATTTGTTAATATTATTATATGAAAAATTTATACCAAGTACCATTGGAGACTCAACTAAGAATGAAATAATAATAATGATAATGAGGCTGTTGATGATAATCCGGCCTGCTCTCATCTGAGATGTTTTTACTTGCGTCATGTCTTCCAATAAAAGGGATGTTGATTAATGTGTATGCAATGCTAAGCAATCTTTGATTATCAGAATTTTATTCTGACACCTGCAAACCAGTCTGTGTACCCAGAAACACCTATCGATTATGCTTCAAATAAGATAATATCAGGCGTAAAAAACCTTCGTGAAGGGCTGGATCCCGATGTTCTTGCATACTGGTACAAGCGAGTCGAGGATAGGTCAAAAGAGATCGTTCCACAACATCTTAAAGACAAGATTCACTTTGAGCAGGACAGGATAATGTGGATGAAATTCAAGTTGGATGTCTCAAAAAGGGCAGTTCCATATGTCATGCAGATCATCGAAGAGTATAAACCAATGATGCCATACTCTACAGCGCTATATTTCACAAAAGTTCAGGAAATACTTACAGACGAAATGAACAAGGAGCTACGCTAATCAATCAAGAATTGCTGTTGTTGTTGTTATTTCTGTTATAGACCCAAGAGACGCACTAGAGTGAATCCTTACTTTTCCTTTCATAAGATCTGTCATAAATGACTTGAGCCTAACTACTGTTTGTTCATCCTTAAGTAAAACAGCGTGGGACGACCTGTCCTTTAACTGTATGACAATCTCATTGCCAGCCACTGCCTCAACACCTGAAACCCAGACCGTATTGTCCTTCTGTACTGACATCAGACTTGCCAGCTTTTCCGCTTCATAGTCGTCGTCGCATTCAAATTTCAGAGTTTTCATGTCGCAAATGGTTTTTCGTCATACATGAACTTGTCAATGACATCCTTGGCTCTTTCTCGCCGCCTCTTGAATTCTACAACAAAAGACTTGGCTTCCTTGGATAGGTCTGATTTGCACTCACCACATAAGAGGTTGCCACTATTGCATCTTAGCATACGCTCATCTGACTGCTTTTCAGTGTCAAAGAAGTAGCGTAAATACCAGAAAACTGGGCAGCCAAGGGCATTGGCGCCGAGCTGCCTCTGAAGTGCCACAGTAGGTTGACCGCCAGTAAAAGCTGTAGACACTTTTTTGTCAACTACTTCCGGATCATCTGTGGTAAAAATTGCGGTCTCAGGCTTAGAGGATGACATCTTGCCTAGCATGCCAAGGCCTGGCAGGAATTTGCTATGTATTTGGGCAGGCTTATAATAATTCATCCTGTCGGCAATGTCTCTTGTCATGCGCCAGTACGGGTCTTGGTCAATTGCTGCAGGTATCAATACAGGTACACTCTTGCCTTCGATGACAGAAGGAAGAAAGCAAGGCGCAGCCTGTATGGGCGGAAAGCCTATCATCCCTATATTTGTGGAATTGGAAAACCCAAATACTGCCCGTACCGTGGAAAATGTGATACGCTTCGCAACCTCGATAGCAATTGGGTAAAGATGCTGAATGTGTTTTGTATTCACTAGTATCTTGGTCTTTTTTGGATTGAACCCAATTGCAATGATATCTAAAATATTTTCGTAGGTATAGCGCTCAAGCTCCTTCATTGTCCTGTCCTGAGCGTAAAGAAACTTTTCGTCATCTGTAAGTTGAAATAGTAATTTTGAGTCAAATTTGTCCTGCAAGTATTTTGTAAAGATCCATGGCATTATATGCCCCATGTGAACCATGCCTGACGGCCCCCTGCCTGTATAAAGGTAAAAGCTCTCACCTCTGCTCTTCTTGTCTAATATCCAGTCAAAGTCGCGATGAGAGAAAAAGTAACCTAATTTTAGTAGGGGATGAATTTCGCCCGTCATGCTCTTTATTTTCTGCAATAGCTCAGCCGTTATAGGCTGTGTACCAAACTTTTCGATCAGCTTACCATAGTTAATATCACCACCTTCAACTTCCCAAGGTGTGACCTTAAACTCAGTGCTGTTGCTGTTGTTGTTTGAATGGTTGTGATCGTTGTAATTGTCGACTAGATTCATCCCATCTCCGCAGGAGCAAGTTGCATTAAACGTTTAAAAAGTCTTACACTCTCCCACAACTTTGGCTAATGAGTTCCCCTCCGGCGGCGTTCCATACAATTGAACGATCGATACTCAACTCTCTGTCCAATAAGGACCATGTTGAAGCTCACTCACTTGCTGCTAACACCGGCCTGTCTATAGATCAGATTAGACGAGGTATTGAGTGGCTAAAATTCAAGAACCTCATCTCAATTGAAGAATCATCTACACAAAGAGTATTTGTGGCCTCCGAGGGAATGGCAGCAGCAGAAAAAGGACTACCTGAAAGAAGATTGGTAAATTCTCTCAGAGAAGGCCAGGTTACGATTTCAGAAGTGCTCGCAAGTGGTTCCATAAAGAATGAAGAAATAAACGCGGCTATTGCAGGAGCAAGACGCAACCAGTGGATTCAACTCGTCGAAGGCAAAATGGTACCAACCCCACTTACTGCCAAGAAATCTCCTGAAGAGTTGTTCATTGAAAACCTACTAAAGAGAGGAGGAGTAGTAGAAGTTTCGAAACTAACAGAGGAGGAAAAGCGTATACTTGAGCAACTGCAAAAGCGCCCTAATTACATAGAGATCAAGGAAAAAAAGGAATCACGAATTTCACTTACCTATGCAGCAAAACAGATCATACCTACGCTAAGCGAAGAAAAGCTGGTGGAGCGCCGCCTTACAACGGAGCTTATTACCTCAGGGAAATGGAAGGAGATCAATTTTAGCGCACTTGATGTAGAAGCTCCTGTGCCGGTCATTTATCCAGGAAGGCGTCACCCATTGGTTGAAATTATTGAAGAGATCAAGGAGATCTTTATCGGTTTAGGATTTTCAGAGATTGAAGGTCCCGTAATTCAATCATGCTTTTGGAACTTTGACGCATTATTTACTCCCCAAGATCATCCTGCAAGAGAGATGCAAGACACTTTTTACATTTCAGCTCAGATGCAACAGCAGCCAATACCAGCAAGCAAAGATCAGATTTCAAAAATTTCTAGAATACATAAGGAAAGATGGAATCGCCGGTGGAATGTTCAAGAAGCCCAGCGGCTAGTCCTCCGTACACACACCACGCCGGTAACTCTCCAGCATCTTGCAAAGGTAAAATCTGATGTCGGCCGGTTCTTCTCAGTAGGCAGGGTTTTCAGAAATGAAAAGCTCTCATACAAACATCTTGTTGAATTTCACCAAGTGGAGGGAGTTTCAACCTCAGAGGAGGCATCACTCCGTGACCTGATGGGCCTGCAAAAAGAATTCTATGCCAAGATGGGCATTAAGCGTATCAAGTTTTGGCCAACTTTCTTTCCATACACGGAACCCTCGCTACAGAGTATGGTCTACAATGAAAAATTGGAAAAATGGGTCGAGCTCTTTGGCATGGGTATTTTCAGGCCGGAGGTTACAAAACCCCTTGGTATCAAAAACCCGGTGCTTGCTTGGGGTGGGGGCCTTGAAAGGATCGCTATGTTGCGCTTCGGATTGAATGATGTACGTGAATTGTATGGCAACAAACTTGCATGGCTCAGGAGCGTGTCAAGGTGCCAGTTGTAAACATCAAACTTGAGCGTCTGAAAAGGCTAGTTTCGGGAGGTGTTAAGATGAATAAGGTTCTTGATATCTTACCCTTTGTTGCAGTCGATATTGAAGATGTAGGTAGAGACGTGATCAAGGTCGAATACAATCCAAACAGGCCGGATCTATCATCAGATTATGGAATAGCAAGAGCGTTGCGTGGTTTACTTGATATCGAGACTGGATCGCCAAAATTTAAGTTAGCTGGTAGAAGCGGGCTAGCAGTAAGTGTTGAAGACGCGGCGGTCAGGAAGATAAGGCCTTACCTCATTGCACTTGTGGCAAAAAATGGAACACTAGACGATGAAACACTAAAGCAGTTAATCGTAATGCAAGAAGACCTTCACAATGGTCTTGGTAGAAAGCGCAGGAAAGCATCTATTGGCATCCACAATCTTGATGTCATCCAATTCCCAGTCACATATAAGACAGTAAGCGGCGACTATTCATTCATTCCTCTAGATGAATCTTCAGAATTTCCAATAGATCAGATACTAAAAGATTCAGAGATTGGCAAGCAGTATAGTCATATTCTGTCCGCATTTGATAGATACCCTCTCATAGTTGACAGTGTTGGTACAGTGCTTTCGTTACCTCCCATAATAAACGGCCAAGCAACCAAGGTTAATGACACGTGCCGCAATCTGTTTGTGGAAGTAACAGGAACTGACCAACAAACTGCTGAAGATCTACTTGCTATTCTCGCAATCACGCTCTATGATGCAGGGTTTGAAATAGAAACTGTGAGCATAAAAGAAGACTCTGGCAGAAATAAAAAAATTGAAACACCGCAGATGAAGCCAAAAGTAATTTCTGCAGATGCGGCCTACGTTAATAGCATTCTTGGCCTAATGCTTGACACCAAGCAGATGATCACCTGCCTGAAGAAAAGCAGGTTGGATGCAAAGGCAGTAGCAGACAGGAAGAAAATTGTCTGCACTATTCCGCGGTATCGAATAGACATCAGTGACCCGATAGACATCTCAGAGGAAGTGGCAATAGGTTATGGCATTTACAACTTGGAGCCAAAGTTTCCTACTTCACCAACAGCGGGGAAGAGAGATTCTCTTTCTGTATATCTTAATACAATAAGGGAGGCTATGATTGGTTTGGGCATGATTGAGTCGCTTAACTTTATGCTAACAAGCAAAGAAGTGCAGTATGGCGCATTTGGTATTCCTACTAAGGATGTCCTCTCAGTAGACAGCTCCAAGAGTACAGAGCACGAAATACTGTGTGACTCACTTGTTCCGTTGCTACTTCAGTCACTTTCCTACAACATTCATGAACAATACCCACAGAGGTTGTTTGAGATAGGCAAGACCTTTCTCAAATCAACCACAATGATAGAAGAGAGATGGAGCATCGGTGCAGTGATAGCACATACTGATGCAGGTTATACAGAGATAAAATCAACTATGCAGGCACTATTAAGATCATGCTTTGGTGAAGAGGCAACTACAAAAGCGTCAACAAACCACATGTTCATGGAAGGCAGGTGTGCCGAGGTGATATTCGACGGTAAATCTGTTGGTGCTCTTGGAGAGATCATTCCACTTGCACTTGAAAACTTTAAGTTGAGGGTGCCTGTGGCAGCATTCGAGATAAACCTGCTTGCAATCAGAAAAGACAAAATAGCACCATGTGAAATATAATCTACCCCGTTAAAGAGCACGCAGAGGATACAGCTTATGGCTAACCAGTGACAGCGTGTGAGTCAGAGGCGGGGTACACATATCATTTTTATAGCCAATTGGGACTACCCATGCCAACGACGATGTCACAGCCGCAGCAAGATGATTGCAACAAGCTACCCGGAGAAGAAAAGCCAAAGGCAGTTGCATTGCTGTCTGGCGGCCTTGACAGCAGTCTAGCTGTAAGGATGATGCTGGAGCAGGGCATCGACATAGAAGCCGTTGCTATCAAGACACCCTTTTGTGATTTCGACTGTGGCAAGGGCTGTGGCCAACGAGTCAAAGAGGTAGCCGACGAACTTGGAATCAAGTTAAAGACGGTGTACTTTGGTGAAGAGTACCTGCGTATGCTAAAGAATCCTAAATACGGCTATGGCTCGCATATGAATCCTTGCATAGATTGCAGAGGCATGATGTACAATGCCGCCAAGGAGCATATGAAAAAGACGAATGCTGATTTTGTAATAACAGGTGAAGTGCTGTTTCAGCGCCCAATGAGCCAAAACAACCGCGCATTACATATCATTGAAAAAGAGACAGGTATGGAACGTAAGGTCTTACGCCCGTTATCTGCAAAGCACCTCCCACCTACAGATGTGGAAAAGAGGGGATTGATAAACCGCGAAAACATGTGCGATATCAAGGGTAGGTCAAGGAAAGGGCAGTTGATGCTGGCAAAACACTTTGGCATATCTGAACCCCCAAATGCCGGCGGTGGCTGTCTATTAACAGATCCCAGCTTCTCAAAGCGCGTCAAGGATATTTTAGATCACTGCGACGACATCCCAACTCTTAACGATATTGAGCTTTTGAAGGTTGGCAGACATTTCCGGATTACGCATGATGCCAAGTTTGTAGTTGGCAGGAATATGGACGAAAACGAAGTTATAAAGGCACTTGTTGCTGATGGTGACGTCATTATGGAGGTAAAGGAATATGTTGGGCCAACATGTATACTCCGCTGCAAAAACTACGATGATTCGTTAGTGATAAAATGTGCTACAATAGCGGCACGTTACTCTGATGCCCCTAGGCACGAGCTCTCTAAGGTCACAATAACTGTTAACGGAGACAAAAGTGAAGTTATAGTCATGCCAGCTGACATTGGGACGATAGAGAAGATGCGCATATAAGTAAGTATAATAATAACATCATATCTATATAATAGAGAGAAGCAATTCTGCATTACTGTCATTCAGCTAAAATCAACCATTCGGTGAATGAGAATTGACCAGTATGACTATTGATTATACATGGCAAGCTCATCTGCAATTAGCAGAAGATAGATAGCAAATGCAGACACAGAAAACACCTGTTTATTTGAAGGCAATCACGCTGCGAGATCAGTCGGACATCGCTGTACTAAAGGAAGATATCAAGAAACATATGATCCTGATTATCAGGGTGACGCCGCTTGCGCAAAAGGACATGGAGGGATTGCACAAGGTTGTTGAGGATCTGTATTCCTATACACAGTCAGCGGGCGGCGACATTGCAAGGCTTGGAGAAGAGCGTATTGTCATCACTCCTCCAGGCGTCAAGATCTGGCGTGGCACATATGATCTAAAGTAGCTTTATTGCTTCCTGTACCAGCGGATGCTGTGTCGGTATTCTGAATTGCTTATTTATCATGCTTGCTAGGTTCTGCGCCTTTGGTCGCTCACCGTGGTTGACAAGAACTCGCCTAAGCTTGGGACGAAGTCGCATAATATATGCCATGAGCTGGTTGTAGTCACTATGACTGCCAAGACCGTCGATCCTTTCTACTTGGCACTCAAGTTTGATTGCTTCGCCCTCAATTGTAATTTGTCTAGCACCATCTAATAGTGCTCTGCCTGGAGTTTCGAGCGATTGATAGGATAACATAATAAGCATGCTTTTTGGATCATTCGCTATTTGCCTAAGATATCCCACAGATGGCCCTCCGATGAGCATGGACGAAGGAGCAAGGACTACTGCAGGCTCGCTAAGATTAAGAATCTCTGATTCAACTGTTGAGAATTGTGAGCCAAACTGGCTTGTTTCCGACTCGAGCACCTGTTTGCTGAGCTCTTTTGAAAGAAATTCCGGATACGCCTCATATACGGCTGTTGCTTCTGAGATTATCTTTTCTACAAGCACTTTGGTCTTAAGCCTGCCGCCTTTTGTAAACCTGTCAAGTACGAGAATCAGCTCTTGGGAAATCCCAACTGCCGGCAAAGGTAATAGTACGTGACCGCCTGCAGCGACTGCCCTTTCAACTGCGCTGGCAAGGTTGGCCTCAGCCTGCTCTCGCGGGCACATAATATCCTCCTTGCCACCATATGTGCTTTCAATTATCACTGTTTCAACCCGGGGAAAATTCCAAGAAGCATTTTCAAGCGTAAGTGTCTTGCCAAACTTCATATCACTTGTGTATACAAGATTGTGCTGGCCGTTCCCAATGTGCAGATGAATTGAAGTTGATCCTATGATGTGTCCCGAGTTTGAAAGCACTAGCTTGACATCTGGCGAAATATCAGTTACTATACCGTGCATAAGTGTTATCGTATGTGTTACAGCGCTGTCTATGTCTCGCTCAGAATATAAAGCGTCATTCCGAGAACGCCTAAGATAATCGCGCTGAAGCATACTCATTAGCAAGAGAGTTGGCTCTGTGCAGTAGACCGGACCGTTATATCCGTATTTGAAGAGCGCTGGTAGAAAGCCAGTATGATCAAGATGTGCATGGCTGAGGACTACTGCGTCTACATCTTCCATACCTATTCCTGCAATGTCAAATCTAGGTGTGGCTGCGAGTGGGTCCTTCGCCGACACGTTGAGTCCACAATCGAGAATAATCTTGCTTTCACGCGTTTCAAGTAGCATACATGACCTGCCTATCTCCGCAAATCCCCCTAGCGTGAGAAGGCTCGCTTCAGCCTGCTCAATTAATTTAGGCCGAAATATCTTATCTCCTACTTCTCTATAGAACTTGATGCGCTGGCTCACTGTGTCATACAAAGTCTTATAAAGTGTTTCAAACGGCAGCATGTTTTGTGGAGCTTTTCTGACCCGTACTTTCCAGCCTATTTTTTCTGTAAGATCAAAATCCCCACCTTCTTGCAAAATGGTCCGCGGCTTCTTAGCAAACATTACTGCCTCACCTAAAGCGGCATCAAAGAATGTGCCGGCAACACCAGCCTCTGTTGGTATGGTGTCTGCAATAACTTTGATGGACTCATCTTGAGAAAGCCTTATCGACTCATCTGTACGTATAACGATCCGCTTCTTTATGCTATTGACCATGTTTAGGACGAGCTGATTGTTCTGTAGTAGGTAGCTTGGGTTCTTAGAATAAAGTGCAATGCAAGGACCTTCATATTCAATTTTAGTCAGGCTTGCCTCGTGCGGCAGACTCTGCAGTATTACTGCCATAATATTTTGGCTATCAGATTCATGATGGTAGGGCGGTTTACGTTGCATTAATGTAATTCCTAGATTATGACCGTCAAGCGAACATCTCAGTCAGTCAGGAGTAATGGCATCTGATACATTGATGCCGGTATTATTAAGTATTTGGCTTGTTTGTCTCAAAAAATTAAGAATTGAAAAATACCACACTGGTTTATGTTGCATCGTGTTCAGCTGGGAAGATAGATAGAGGCAGATGATGCTATACTTATTTGCTACTGAGGAATCACTATGGCAGAGAGCCAAAAGTCATTAATGTTGATAAGGAGGGATCATTGCGTTGTTCGAACCGTTTCCGATGCTCCTCGAGCAACATTGCATGATAAATAGATCAACAGCTATAAAACTAAGTTATAAGATGCAAGTTGGTCTGTAGAAGAAATAATATTATGATTATTAGCACTATAAGATAGAAGATATTTGACAAAGATACGCATTATCAATCAATATAGGTTCAGTGATTGAATACCAAGATAGGGGAAACAGCAGGAGCAGGACTACATTAGCTGGTGTGACTTAAGATATACTAGGTGCCAAACTCTTTACTATGAATTCTCTAAAGCAAGAGATCAACACAGAGATATAGGTGCAAGCTTATTAATTGCAACGTGCAGGGTTTTTCTAATTGAGTTCTCTGCCGACCCATCTGATGGAGTTGCCAAGAAAGATACTCATAGGTCAGGGTGTTGTTTCCCAAGTCGGTGTGCTTATTAGAACGCTTAATGAAAGTGCAGCAGAGGTTGCGATTGTTACTGGCAGGACAGTCAAATCAAAGGCAGGCGATGAGCTAGACTCCTCTCTTGAAAAGGTATCTCTAAAAAGCTCACTGCACGTAGTAAGTCACGCATCAATGGGCACAGTTGACAAGCTGCAGCACAAGATTGGCGACAAACTACCAGACTTTGTAATTGGTTTTGGCGGCGGACGGTCCGTCGATATTGCGAAAATGACAGCTTTTCGGATAGGCAGACCGTTTCTGAGCGTGCCAACTTCGGCATCACATGACGGAATATCAAGCCCGTTTGTTTCCATAAGAGGGACTAACAAGCCGCATTCCATAAAGGCAAATACGCCAATTGGTGTAGTCGCAGACACTAGACTGATGTTGGAAGCACCGTCCCGACTTCTTGCTGGCGGCTGCGGTGACTTGGTTGCAAAAATAACTGCGGTTAAGGACTGGGAGCTTGCCCGCGATGAGAAGGGTGAGTATTTTGGAAGCTACGCAGCCAACCTTGCCTACATGAGTGCCAAGATAATACTTGAGGAATCAGAGAAACTAAGCTGCAAGAGCCAGTTCAGTATACGCACAATTGTTGAAGCGCTGATAAGTGCTGGAGTCGCCGCCTGCATCGCAGGTAGTAGCAGACCCTGCTCAGGGGCTGAGCACCTGTTCAGCCACGCAGTGGAGTATGTAGCGGGTTCAAACTTCGGACTGCACGGCGAGCGGGTTGGCATAGGCACGATAATGATGGCAAAGTTGCATGGCCTTAACTGGGATAAGATCTCAGAGACATTGAAAAATGTAGGCGCGCCCACTAGTGCAAAGCAGATTAAACTGAACGAAGAGCAAGTGGTAAAGGCATTGATGGCAGCTCGGTCGCTTCGCCCTGAAAGGTATACAATCCTAAGTAAGGTCAGGCTGGATAAGAAATCTGCGTTTGAGCTTGCAAAGTCTGTTGGAGTGATCTAGTGGTTGAGTTGTTCCTACGGTGGACTTCCTTTCGATGCACGAGCAGGAGTAAAATCAGTTTGAAATCGAGATAATGCTCAGCTCAGAAAAGTCCGGCCAAGAGCTAGGCTATAATAAATCGAGTCAATTTGATATATATATATCTTGATCCGAAAAGCATGGGAATTTAGACTTCTCTTGAGAGGTGGGGAGGGGATTCGAACCCCTATAAATTCGCTAACCACTGATGTGATCTGCAGGCGAACGCATGGCCGCTCTGCCACCCCACCATAGTAGCTGCTAGTTCTTTTCCAGCTCATAATTTAAAGCATTGGCATATGAACGCGCTGCGAGCTTGGCCACCCTAATTGGCTCTGGGATAGAGCCCTGTAGAGTAAACGAATTTAGTATGGCGACTGCTCTCCTCTGATTTATTCCCCAACACCGGATGAAAAGATTCTTGCCGGTCTTGAGTGTCACTCGCTCTCGCCCTCCTAGCTTTTGATATTTTACAAGCTTATCTTGCCAATCATCAAAGTGGTGTTTGATGCTATCCTCAAGTCCTTTTGAATCTTCAAACGTTATTGCAATTAGGGGGAGACCTGTTTCTCCAGCAACCTGCTCACCATCTATGATGTTGTACATGCTGATAACAAGGCCATCAAGCAGAATACAGCTGATGTCGTCCCTTGCAAGGGACCTGTGCATCGAAATTATACTGTTGGTTGCATCGTCCCCTTCTATTGTGGTAGTTTCGTATGTCATACCATCTATTATGAGGTCTCGTCGCATAACTACGCCGGCTAGTATTGATTTCCTGGTAAATTTTTTGAAACTCTCAGCTATGCCAAGTACTCTGATCCCTTTTTTTTCTGGATGAACCCTATGCGCAATAATCAATCTCCTTGCAGGCAGTTTTGATATAAGAAGTTTTATTGTATCGATCCTTTCAGGCTAACCTGTTCCTTATCTGTAGGGTGGAGCAAAAGACCACTGTGAAATTGGAACTGAAGAGGATTGAATTCACGATCTCATCAATGTATATATATCATTATTCTGTTTGAGAAAGCTTTGAAGGCGTGCAGATCCCAATAGATAGGGTGTGCACGTATATACTGTTAACAGCTCACCTTAAAACTCTTGAGAAACTGAGTATCAATGTGCCTTGGAATATCTTCACCACATCTCCTAGGAATATTATATATTATGTCTATTCTCGCCTGAAATATCATTGTTAGTAGCTCACTTGTTTGACTTCAGCAATACGCGATCGAATAGCTTCGCATAGGATGAACATGTATCGGATGGAGTTAACAGGAACTTTCTTCTTGCCAGCAAGAGTGATGATGCTGATCTAGCTCTTTATGGTCCACCAGCTGACGAGGGGAAGAGTAGCGTGTCGATGCCTTTGGCGCCGTAACGGTAGTACTGCAGCATCGAAAGAAAGTCTTTCCAATCTCTGGATTGAAGATTGCCTCCCTTTTTATTCACCTAGTAGATATACCAGCAAAAACTGGCAGTCGGTGAGCAAATCCTCCAGCAGCTTTTCAATTCTTCCTTGTCAAATTCACATGAACTTGACAGAAATACTTGATACGAACCTATGAATCAAACACATGATCTGTGGGCAAGGCAGTCGAACTCAGAGATAAGAACATCTCAAGCCATTGATCATTTATGAATGTCGATCTACTGTATAACATGAATGTGAAAGACTTCATCATGTCAAATTGGTCAAAACTAGAAGCATCAATCTGGCCTATTATAACCTCCGACCGGACATGTTAGATTTCTTGCAAACTCATGAGTCAATAAAAGGGAGGGTAGCTATGCCAGATTATTATATTACCACATTTTAAACCAACTTTATGGACTCTACCAAACTGATACTAAATGATGTGTAAGAGCTGAGATGATGAATCGTGTAATAACGAATCTCTATCTCGCATCAGATTTGCTGGCTCGAGAAACTAAACCTGCATACAATATAGGCCTATGCAGCCCAACATAATATGCAAACTTCCAAAATAGCTCTGAAAGGTCTCCCTCTTTACAAAGAGGGAAGACATACAAGCCTAAGCCGAGTGATTTAAGACTCGGTAGAAAAAGAACCATTATTAATAGTAGATCGCTCAGCTTGATCTTCTAATGTGAAGGCAAAACGTGAGCCCTCAAATTCTTCCCGTCCAAGCCGGTCCCACTTTACTCTATATTCCTTAGTGACCTGCTTACCTATGATCTTGATCTTTTTTGGTAGGTCTTGCCATAGCACTTCTACTTTTTCAGAGTTCTTAGTCATCAAAAGCGACCTGCGTCTCTTCATAAGATATTTGACTGCCACATTTCTGTGCACCTGGCCTTCGACGGCTATCTGCTCTTTTCCTGTATCTATTGTAAACTGACGTTTAGTCAATGCAATAGTCGTAAGATCATGCATAGAAAAGCTTTATGGCTAAAAAGAATCTCGGGTGAGCGGATTATTCCTCCCACGGTGCTATTTTTATCATTTCGGTGATGGAATTTACGCATAGAAATTTACCCATTGTATCTCATGAGGAGTTGTTGTCAACACCAGAGTATCATTTGTGAAGTAAACCAGTTTTGTATACGGACGTGAGGGTGGCTGGGGGGGTTGCCTTACGTCAATTCTGCGGTCTCTCTGTCTCTAGATAGACGCCGAGGATAATGATCACAATATCTTTAACTGAGATAAACTAACAGGCAATTGTTTGCCCTACTTAGGATCTAAGGGAAAGCCAAGATCGGCACGGCGGGCGCGAAAACCTCTGCAGGACAATTGGCCCAAAACACCTGTTGGTAAGTGGCTAAGATGCACCTATAGCAAATGCGGTTTTGAATGGCAGTACTTTGGGGGCCGGAACTGGGCTGAATGTCCATTATGTCATTCCACAATGAAGGTTGCAATTGCGATGAGAAACTATAGGCTAGCCGATAAAGAATAATTTTTTTTTTGTGCACTAGCGAGAGATCTACTGCATTTCTGTCCTTATCATGTATCACCAAGAGACTCTTTTGGATCCTATGCTTTTTTTGCTAGAGCTTGCAAGTGAAAATTCAAAGTATATGAATGTCAAAAGAGTCTGATTCGACCAATTAGAGGCTCTTTGCTGTACACGCTCGGCTTCAAACCTTCTCGTGATTTTTCTACTAGAGTGAAATACATGGGAGTTATCTGAGTGGTTAGCTGGTTTTAAATGCAGTTAAGTCTTGCCGCAGTTAGCCCCCCAGTTGTCATGGCTGCCAACCATATCAGAGCCGATGGCATCTCTGGCTAACTTGTGACTCTTTGGATCTGCACCTGGTGCTCACCTTGTGGAACAAGAAAGTCGATATAGATCGTCTTGCCGTCGTCTCTTATTGAGGACTCGTGTAACTTACCATCTAACATCACTGTCACAGTCTGATCCTTTGAGGTTTGTGGTATCATCAAGGTTACGGGTCCACCTGTGGGAATATACGGCCTTATTTCGAAGGCTATGCTATCCGTTTCGTTTTCGTATCGGATTGAGCTGACCTGAGCGACTGCATTTAGATTATAAGCAATAAACTTGCCGCCACCTCTGTCTAAGGTTTTTATGGGTTTATCAAAGTCAAGGCCTGCGCAGCTGTAATAGTATACTCTTGATTTGACTGCTGCATCAGTAATGGCAATAAATGGTTGTTCCTCGCCCGCCCTGAGAACAGGGATCACATCGCTCCTTACACTATCAAGCTGGGCCGCATTCTCGCTGCGCGCCGAGGCAAAGACGCTGACATTGTAAATGTCAAAAGGAGCATTGTTCCTGACTGTTCCAAAAAAAGCTCTTTCTTCTCCCGCGGCCATGCTAGTGTAGTTAAGTATGATCATATCTGTGATGTGTGTTGTTTCAACTTCGTTGAAGTCTGCTACGAATGGGTTGCCTGTGATTCCAGAGTCGATTACAAACTTGAAAGGCGAGTCATTCAGTGGCCAGATGATGCGGCCATATGTAGGCTGTTGCTCGATCCTGATCCCGTTTTCATCCTGCACCTCTAATCCTACGATCGCCTGAACTGGCAATGCGCCAGTGTTTCTGACTGTGCCTACTATGTTCAGTTTACCCTCAGAATCAACAAACGATGATTGGGCAATTATTTTTAGCGAATCATCATCGGCAGAATATGATGTTGCACTTATGCTAAATGATAAAATGACCACAAGTGCTAGTGCAGGAATGGCTAATATCTGCCTCCTGTACGACATGATAAATAGTGATTTGTAGATTGACAAGCTCATTAGCTGTTGGATCACAGTGGCCTGCACTACAAGGCGGAAGTCTCGGCTACGAGATTTCAATATGGCGGCATATGAATTCAGTTGTCGATATATGTGTGTCCTTCTCGTCAATTTATGTTTCACTAACCCCCTGCATTTTCTCCGCTTAGCGCCAGACAGTCCTGGTACACATCTATTAATTCGTTTATTACTTCGTCATAGCTTAGGTTGCGCTTTTCTGTATGCATTTTTTCATTCATAATCGATGCTAACCTTCTGTACGTCTGTTCATCAATGCTTAGCATCTTCATTATTTTGATGCAATTCATGCGGATATTTATTGCTTAGAGCCGTAAGGTACTTATCAGCATTTACACGCTGCGAGGCAGGCTACCTATGATTGTCCAGTCATGAACCTGTCACTGCTCTAGGTGATGAAGAATTTCCCGATTACTGCTAGCTAAAAAATTGAGCCAGCTACTATACTATTCCAAGGAATAGTAGTAGAAAGCCGGTGCTAAAGCTTGGAAAAAATCGTATGTATCACACTAAAGCCTCTTGGTGGGGTATGCCAAAGTGGTCCGTCCAATACCGGAATGATGTCAACAACATCTGCACCTAGGAGCGCTAGAATCGAGACCCACCTGTATTGCTGCTGCTGCGTAAGTGCTGAAGCAGCGATTACCTTGCCGGGAAGGAAGAAAAGAGAGTATTGATCCCTACAAGGTCATCATGTACTTTTGCAGATAATATAGCAGTAGTGTTCGTCAAAGCAAGTAAATACACATAGATGCATATATGGACGTGCATATTAGTCTATTTAATTAATGTTAGTATATGAACTATTTTCCCAGTCTGGGCTATTTTAAGAGGGGTTTATTTGTAAGAGGACATAATACTATTTCAGTGAATGAGGCGATTTATGTTGCATCTACAGAATACCGTGCCATATACTCCGAAGCATGCTACTGTCCTTCTCCGAAGGGCAAGAGAACTTGTTGAGCCTAAAGCCAGCATCCGGGACGCTCGTATTTCCAACAAATACATCGAGTTTGATACCAGCATATCCGAGGGAATGGATGTGAAAATGATAATCGCTAGGATTGAAGCCATTGCTCCATTAGCCGGCTACGAGGAAATCGTGGAGCGCCACATGGACAAGGATAATGCAATTGCGCATGCAGTACGGCTATTCAATGATGAAAGATACTGGGAAGCTCATGAAGTGCTTGAATATCTATGGAAAAATGCAACGGGGATTGAAAAGGAAATCTTAAACGGAATAATACTTGTAGCGGCTGCATTTGTACATGACGAAAAGGACGAGCCCGATGTTTGCATCTCTATATTACGCAGGGCTAGAAAAAAGCTTGACCCGGCCAGCGGCAACAACTATCATGGAATTAACACAAACAGAATTGCTGACATGATCTCAGAAATTATCAATACTGGGAAAGTACACAGGTTTACAATCTAAAAACTCTGGAGGTGGCGATCATGCCTCCATTAGTTCGTGATCATGATGAGGTAAGCCAAAAAATAGATACAATATAATAAGACGGCATATACATGCAAGCTTCAAAACAAACCGTACCTCAAGGTCGTAATATAGTTGTTATCAAACATCCAAGCTATGAGCTGAGGATTGAATGCTCATTTTGAAAAATCTGTCATCAGAGAGAGAGAGAATAGATATTAGTATGCACTGCTCTACCTGTCTAAAACATTGACTGAGACATCAGTAGTAACTGGGCCGGGATCATTTGATCTTGCCAACAACATTGCAGGGAAACTTGGAGCCCAGCTTGCTGTGGCGAGTATAAGGATATTCTTAGATGGCGAAAGTAGCATCAAACTTGGCAGGGTGGGCAAGAATTGTATTATTATACAATCAACTAATCCACCTACTGACACGCACCTAATACAGCTATTGATGATGGCAAAAAAATGCACAGACGACGGTGCGCAAGATATCTGTGCAGTCATTCCTTATCTTGGCTATGCTAGGCAGGACAGGGCTTTTCTGGAAGGCGAGGTGGTAAGCATTAGCTTAGTGGCTAAATTATTTGAAACTGTGGGGCTCAAGCATATCATTACAGTTGACATACATAGTCAGCTCGCCATGTCATACTTTGCGAGCATTCAGAATGTTTCTTCAGTTCCACTCCTTGCAGACTTCGCCTCCAAGATGAAATTGCGTGATCCGATTGCTGTCTCGCCTGATGCAGGTGGTACCAATAGGGCAAAAGAGTTTGCCCGGCATCTCGATATAGATGCCCTTGTTTTGAAAAAGTCTCGTCATAGAGTGACGGGAGATGTGACTGTAGATGAAAGCATAGATATGGATATCTCTAGTAGGGATGCAATAGTCATAGACGACATAATAAGCAGCGGTGGCAGCCTCATCAAGGCAGCTGAAGTTCTTAAAAAGAAGGGAGTAGGTAAGATATATGCAATGTGTGCTCATGCCCTTCTAATCAGAGACGCAGCTCAAAAAATCAAGTCTGCTGGTGTTGAGGACATTATCTCTACAAATTCAGTGCCAGGCCAATATTCGAAGGTTGATTTGAGCTCAGAAATAGCATTGGCACTCAAGTCGCGCAATTAGCATAAATTTGGTTGTCATTATCATAAATTCCGCCAAATGGTAGATATGCAGCTCGTTTTTTTGGGTACTTCGTCAGGTGCCCCTACCGTGGACCGTGGTCTGTCTTCAATTGCGCTCAAAAGAGGAGCTGAGCTGTTACTCTTTGATGCAGGCGAGGGAATGCAACACAACTTTATCAAAGCTGGCCTTGGAATGAATAAGAAAATGAAGATCTTTATTACTCATATGCATGCAGACCACTGCGTAGGGCTGCTTGGACTGCTTCAGACAATGGAAATGCAAGGAAGAGAAAAGAGTATCGACATTTACGGCGAGCCACGGCTTGAAGAGTTTCTTCGAGAAAATATGCGCATAATCGGTTTTCGTCTCACTTTTGAGATTATTATGCGTAAAATAGAGAAAGAGGGAGTAATAGTGAGAGAGAGGGACTATCAAGTGTCCTGCTGCCACGCCCTACATTCAGTTCCTTCTTTTGCTTACTGCCTCGAAGAATTTGATAGGCCAGGTATCTTTAATATCACTGAGGCAAGGAAGCTAGGGGTACCCGAGGGCAATCTGTATAGCAAGCTTCAGCGTGGAGAGGACATTGTCTACGGAGGCCAGACGATTAGAGCAAGTCAAGTTGTAGGACTGCCTCGCAAAGGAAGGAAGATAGGGATCTCAGGAGATACAAGACCAACAGATAAGCTGGCCAGATTCTTCAAAGGGTGTGACCTGCTGGTCTTTGAATCCACTTACAGCAGGGATAAGCAAGAAAAGGCGATTGAGAACAGTCACTCGACCGCAGCTGAAGCCGCGACAATAGCTAAAAAGGCGGAGGTTGATAAGCTACTACTGACACACTTTAGCGCTAGATACAACGAGACCTACCCGCTTGTGAAAGAGGCAAGGGCTATTCATTACAATGTTGAAGCAGCAGATGATCTCAAGGTTGTCAAGGTCTCATATAAGTAAGATCCGTGAGTAACTCATTCTTGAAATGGAGTTGATGTAAATGAAACTACTAAAACATATATCATGAATATCTGAAAATTTCAGACGTTGTAGCAAAAATGTACTAAATCAGAATACCATATCAAGTTATTAGTCTTTAATATCATGATTTTCATTTTTTCCTCAATCTATTAATATAGAAAGACTCTAGTTTTGCTCACAGCTTCTTTTCGTCAAGCAGTCATCTAGTAATATGGAGAAGGTGTCTTCGAACTCGAAGAAAAATATTGTGTGAGTATACCCACAAATCAGGCACAAGTTCAGTCGTAGCCGATTCCAGCGTCAAACTGAATCTGCATTATCGAATACCACGTTTTTTCCTATATATAGTGCCGCGATGGCATGTGAATGAAAGTCAGATGCTAGGAATTGGGAGCTCTTGGTATTCACTTGTTTATAACGTAAAAATCATATACACTTACCTTTTCTGCCATCTGTTTTTTCTTAAGCCTATATTCTATTATGGCACAGACAGCTGGGAATGTTTCTACGAGCCCTATCACAGGGCACAGAAATAAAGTCTGTAAATGTAGCGGTACCTTTTTTGCCCATTTCATTTCTGAGTATCTCAAGTTCAGGAAGAGCCCCAACTGGTATGAGCCTAGCCATACTAACGACGCGAACAGCAAGATGGCAGTTGTACCAAGTTCGACTGGGGCGATTGTCATAGGTGAATTCGAGATCGAAGTAAAAGCAGAACTAATCGGAAGATTGCCAGGAAGCGACATGATGTGAGAGCTTAAGATACCAAGTTCATACATCGAAAGCGAAAAAAGTGGAAGGATGTAGGCTTGTATCATCAGGGCCATTGATGCTACGCCGGAAGCAAAGCCTAGGAAAAGAGTTAGTGATTTGAACAAGACTTTGTATCTATGCCATCGCGGGAATTTGTTAAGGTTTTGCATTGTACCTAGGAACCACCTCCGCCTCTGGAAAAAATGATCTTTTAGGTTGAGAGGTGGCTGCTCAAGCAATATGCCACCATGCCACCCCATTGATCCTTGACCATACTTTTCGTAGACCTTGTATCCAAACATCTGGTCCTCGGCAAGTGTGGATCCAAATTTCCATCCAATATCATCTTCAATGTCTGATCTCACAAGCAGGTTGCTGCCATGCATGTGCAGGGGGGGAGGATTTGTCATCTGAGAGACGCAGTCATAGCATGCAAATGGCCTCACTGACTCAGCTATCGCAGTCAGCCGGTTTGATGACTCAAACTTAAGTGGATAGAATATGGGTCCTTCGGACACAACTCCCTTACCCTCCCTAATGAATTTGAGCAGAGCAAGTATTGTCTGTGGCGTCACATAACTTTCCTCATCCATATGAAATATCCAGCGTTTGCTAGTATTCTTGCCGATTCGCTGGCGGTATTCTACTGCATACTGCAGCGCTCGGCCTTTTTTTATAGCATTCGTATGATAATTTTTCTTTACCACTACCACTTCACATTTTTCGGTTTTGAGCGTCCATCTATCCTGCGGCTCATCTGTCACCACATAGATTTGGTAATTGCGAAAGTTTACCTTCTCTGCCGAACTTGTTATCGATCGGATACCCCGCTTGACTACTGAAGTCTTTGTAGCAGAACGAGTTGTTATCTGAAAAATTATCGAGGGGTCGTTGAAGAGACGGCATAGATCTCTTTCTACAAACACTTTCCTA
>CAYWRR010000002.1:0-7682 GCA_964460425.1 uncultured Nitrososphaera sp. | reverse complement strand
CTTGAAAATCTTCCAGACTGAGAACATAGCAACGGGAATATAAGAAAGCCAGAAAAATATGGCTACAGCTATGAATATGTTATCAATCACGAAGAGCATTATCTAGTGTGGATTTAATAATCAACGTATTCTAGAATCATTTTACAGTGTTAGCTTAGGAGGTAATAAGCGACTATGAGAGGCATTAGAAAATTCTATAGAAAGCGGCTTAGTATTGTCATTTTCTTGATAACAGACTTAAATTAGTAAGATCTTAAGATTTCTAGAAAAACTAGAAATAATAAAAGAGGTTGATACGTAGTGTCGATGGCACCAGCTGAACAACAAATACATTCAAAAGATAATATGATACATTGTCAGCATTGTGAAAGCGAAACCGTAATATTTGATATGGTTTCGAGTGAGTTTGTATGTAGCTCGTGTGGCTGTGTTGCAGACGACAGGATTTTTCATGCCGATAACGCAGCTGGTGTCGTTAATTCTTCTGAATACGGGGACAGGACAAGGACAGGAATGCCAGAATCACTTGCGGTACATAACAAGGGCCTGTCAACACTTATCGGTCTGGATGACACAGATGCAAGAGGAAAGACGCTAGAACCAGCCCAAAAGATGAAGATGCAAAGGCTACGTACTTGGAATAACAGGTCTCAGCTCAATGACTCTATCTCAAGGAATCTTGAGAAAGCACTGAAGTTTCTGAATAACTTTGGCGACAAGTTGTATCTCAGCCAAGCTGTGATGGAAAGCGCGGCCTACATATACCGCAAAGCCGCTCTCAAAAAACTGGCAAAGGGTAGGTCAACGCTAGGACTTGTTGGCGCAGCACTTTATGCAGCCTGCAGAGAAACTGCCACTCCAAAGACTGTGGCGGATGTTGCAGGAGTCTGCAACATTTCAAGCAAGGATGTCATGGCGCATTATAAGCTTATCTTGAGGGAACTATCTCTACAAATGCCGGTTCTGCACGGTCCAGACTATGTCACGCTGATAGCCAACAGGCTTGATCTGAGTGAAAAGACCAAACGTGAAGCACTTCGCATATACACAAGGGTGCAGCAGAACCGTATTTCACTGGGCAAGAATCCGAGGGCACTTGCAGGCGCAGTTATCTACCTCGCATCTCAGAATTGTAATGAGTTTCTTCGTCAGGTAGAGATATGTCAAGTAGCAGATATATCGACTGTTTCGCTCCGGAAAAGATGCAAAGAGATCAAGGCTACGCTAGGAATTTGATATGAACAGAGAGATCTTTTGCATCCTTGATGGTGTCAAGTTTGGCTGCATTTAGCATAAGATAAGCCGCTGCGGAATTGGGGTAGACATCTGTACATGAAAAAAGAGTCATGATCATATTGTCATGATCTAGTCTAAACCCTTGGCAAGGCTCATGTCCTCTGATCACTGCTTTAGTACCTGTCGCTTGCAACCAGGTACGAGTCACACTGGGTCCGAAATATCTCCCTAGGCCACGTCTTGACCTCTCTTGTCTTTTTTTTTCGTAAATCTGCCGCGGATCGTTCCATAATATCTCTTCAAGCACACTGTTTCTGACCTGGTTTTCATGAGCAAAGGCTATCGACTCTCTAAAGTTTTCAGCGGCTTTCTCTTTGGTAGGGAGTCCGCCATGCACTAAGAGTAACTTCTGCCTTACCAATATTGCAAGTGTCAGCAGTCTGAACATTGATAGTATATCCTTATAGATCTCTTTCCAGCGATTGCCAAAGCGATCTTCTATCTCGTAGGGAAAATCATGCGGAGAAAAAGGGAACTCTGCAGGGGCCTCATGGTTCCCTCTCAACATTATAACCGAGTCAGGATATGTGCTTTTCAGATAGCATACGGAATATCTTATACTGAGAGAATCACTTCCCCTATCAATATAATCTCCAAGAAATACAAGTTTGTTAAGTTCCTTTGATAGGAATTGCTTATAGTTTATTTCAGAAAGAATCCGAAAAAGCGACTTTGAATCGCCGTGGAGATCGCTTATTATCACCAAGTTTTCTAAATCATAAACTTCCAGCAGGCCGCCATCTATCCTACCCCCAGCTATGCTTTTCTTTCGCCTTTCTTCATGCAGTGTATATTCTGCTTGCCTAATTCTGTCTATAAATTCGGAAGCGTCAGCCTTTCTTGCGGACTTGGCAAGCTGCAATGTATGATATACTGTACTAGGGTGACAGTTAAATGTATTACATGTTGGATATATTTTGTAAGAGTGTATAATCACAAGAAAATAAATGAGCAATCTGTTACTTCTAAATAGATGTGAAGCCACTTGTGGCTACGCCACATATATGCAGCTATTAGCGTAACGCATTCCAGTGATTCAAGCTTTCGATAGACAATATTTTATGCATGATTTTGCTTATACATAATCTCGCGCACCTAGGAATCTTCTAGGTTCTTGTTGGGTGAGAAAGTATGTTTAACATTAAATCCAATAGGATTGAGTTTCTGTAGTAAGTTGCCATTAAATTCTGGTGGGTGGAGTAACAGAGGATGGCTGGAGATAATAGAATTCATACTGCTAATGTGTGAGAATGGGGCGAGGAAGACGCATGTGATGTATCGGTGCAATCTGAACTCCAAGCAGATAAATCAATATCTTGAATTCCTGCTAGATAGTGGAATGCTTGAGACCATACAGGAGCGACCAAATTCAAAGCGGTATATATACAAGACGACTGATCTAGGTAAAAAGTTCATCACTCATTACAAGCAATTAGCGGCGCTCTTTACCAAGGCTCCTCCTCCGCTTGCCTAGCGTATGACTGGTCAGGATATATGTTACAATTAGTTGGGAACAATTAAATAAAATATTACTTTATTATATACTTCTATTAGAAATAGTGGTAGGCATTATATGAAATGTATGCGGAGTGGACTCCGCTTAAATGAAGAATCGCAGTCGCTATGAGGTCATCGCCGCAATCCTAAAGTCTGTAAACAAGGAAGAGACCCGCACCAAGATTATGTATAAAGCAATGCTGAGCAATGATCAGTGCAAACTATATCTGGATTCACTTATCAAAAGCGGCCTTGTTCATGAAGTGAACAATGGGGACAAAACCCTGTATAGGATAACACCAAAGGGAAGCAGATTCCTATCCTACTATGACCAAATGAAGGAACTCCTCCCTGTGGGCATTGAGGAGAATTTGGCAGATGAGTACTACCATCTGAGCACCTGATCACACTACTGCCTTTAGCCTCATCTGGGATTGACTATCAAATATCAGAGAATACAAATTGGATGATGGAACAAGCGACTGCAGAAACAGGGTGTCATTTATTATCATGAACCGAAGGTGAATGTTTGAAAGTTCTGAAACAAGTTCGACTATATCCTCTTGTGAGGGAGTAAGCACCGCTATTGAAAGGTCTGCATGGGCCATTATGCAGGATAGTACGTTCTGCATTCCGTTTCTCAATTTTCTTGCTCTATGTAGACTCTGTATCGCCTCTGTCCACATTATATTAAGAAGAAGCTTATCGCGATGCCTTTGTTTCATCTTGATGAGAGCTGCAAGGAGCTGATCTGAGTTCTCATTCTTGCTTGGCGATATTATGTTATTGGATATTTTGTATGGTTTGCCTGTCCACAAAATCTTGAAAAGGCTCTTCTTGCTGGCAGGTAGAAGAGTCTCGAAGAAGCGTAAGATTGAAGAGGGCTCCATCCAGGTAACAGGCTGTAACAGCACTGGGTTTCCACTCGAAACAAAGTTTGATACAATTCTTTGAAGAAATATCATTGCAATTGTCATGTTTACATGTGAGTCCAGCTCAAGAAGAACCAGACCCTTCTTTGGAAAACCGCTGCCAAGTGAAGCATCCAGCATAGGGTATCCGCTACCGATATTGTCACCCTTTGAAAGCTCCGAGATTCGGCCTGCAACTCTTCTGCGAGGCTCAAACTTGATTGGCTGATAGGGCGTGAAACTATGGAATATGCTGTTTTCAAGCGTATACAGGTAAGATGAGCGCTTTATAGGGGTGCCCCGTAGCTTCTGAAGAAAGATTTGCCTCACCTTTACATTGTTGTAACAGCTCTGTTTCAGCTCAACTATGCCGTCCACTAGAAAATCAAGCGTAGTGTCAGTTGGCTGCTCGCTTATGAATATGAGCTTCGCACCAGCCCTTTCCCTCCATGTCTGAAGCACCCTTTCATTATTAAGGCGAGCCTCTCTGTCCATGAAAGACGCAATTGCGTCCCAGCTGTCGATTATGATTATAGGGGACTTGATGTCCATCAGCTGGTTTGTAATGCGCTCAAAGAGGGACTCGGGTTCGTCTAGCCTTGCATCCTCAAAATTTGACATCACTTCATGATCTAGGGCCAGGCTTGTCCCTCGAGGCTTAGACCGTCCAATAAGGTCCTTCAGCCACGGGTAGTATTGTAAGAGCTGCTTTGGCGATATTCTTGTAGTGATGTAGAAGAAATTGTTCTTGATTCCGAGCACATTTAAGATAGTAAGTGCAAGCGTGGTCTTGCCAGTTCCAGCAAATCCCTTTATCAAAAGCGAGTATGTGTCGCGTCGTATAAAGTGCAAAAGGTCTTCTGGTACATGCGACGGGCTATCCCCATTTGCATCCTTAAAGTTTACATAGCTTTCTGCCACGTATTATTCACCACAATCGTCTTCTCTCAAGGCCCCTTTGATACGAATTAATTGTTAATGATATAGCTATCCTATTAAGGATTAAGCATATCTTTGACGGAACCCGAATCCAACAACAACAATATATGATATAGTTTCATCTCATGAAATTCGGCCTCAAAATCGAAAAGTCTGAGCTGGAGGATTGTGCTTGTAGCCGATTATTGTTACAGCAAGAGCACATGATATATCATGCAGAAGAAGATGGTGCTATATTTTAGATTTCCGGAGTTAGGCGAACTCCAGCGAGCAAGCTCTTTCCTCAACTTGGAATCATCTGGGCTTCTTAGTGCAGATAATTTAGAATTCATGCAAAGTGAAAGCGGTCTGCAACAGCTTGTAGGGATAGAAATAATGTGTGTATCATTTTTGAGTGCACTTACATGAAGCATCATTGTAGTATGCGATCATACGCTCTTCTTATTTGCTATCTGAGATACAATAAATGAGTAACATATTTATTGTAATCGGATAAAAGTCTTCTAAGTAAAGCTATGGTGATTAACGAGGAATTGCTCGCAGCCAGAAAAAAGGTTGCACAAAGAAGACCCAAGTTCATCAGGCAGGAGAGCTGGAGGTATGATAGGCTTTCCGAAAACTGGAGGAAACCTAAGGGCAAGGACAATAAGATGAGAAAGCAAAAGTCAGGAATGCCAGCCATTGTCAAGGTCGGCTACAGGGGCCCGAGAGCAGCAAGAGGTCTTCACCCATCTGGATATAGTGATAACCTTGTTCATAATACCGCCGAGTTGGCTAAGCTTGATCCGAAAAAAGACGCAGCAAGGATTGGCCACACCGTCGGAAAGAAGAAGAGGATTGAGATAATTAACAAGGCGGTCGAACTTGGCATCAAGGTGCTCAATCCCGGTAACCTAATATCTAAAATGCAAAAAGAAAAGGAGAAGAAAAAAGAATAACATGGTAGTCAACATTGCAAAGAAGCGCGAGCTGGTAGCAAGGATTCTAGATGTGGGAGCCAACAGAGTTCGCTTTGAGCCCGATAGACTTGAAGACATAGCTGATTCGATCACTAGGGAGAATATACGCTCACTTGTCAAGAGCGGCGCAATTTGGACGGTCCAACCTAAGGGAAGCTCAAGAGGTAGATCAATTAAGAAACGGGCTGTCTGGAAGGTTCATGGCAAGGGCCCCGGCTCGAAGAAAGGCAAGAAGACTGCAAGGGTTGGCAAGAAAGAGGTCTATGTGGTGAGGACAAGGTCCATGCGTTACCATTTAAAGGTGATCAAGGAAAGAAAGGATATTACCAACGATATGTACTGGCGCCTCTACAAGAAGGTCAATGGTGGTCAGGTGAGATCACTTGCGCATCTACGAGAGCTCGTGAAAGAGGCCAAGTCCTCACAGCGCAATTTCTGAAGCGGAATTCTGTATTTCGCAAAGTGTGCTGTGTTGTCGCCAATAAAGCACAGACCTTCTTTGTTTAGCAGTTCTCTTTTTCTTAACTTGCCAAAAGCATAGCCGCCTATATTGCCATCTGACCTGATGACTCTATGACAGGGAGTTGCAATTGGTTTTGGGTTCTTGTTCAAAATCCTTCCAACCACACGAGATGCGCGGGGATGTCCAAGAGCTCTGGCAATATCACCATAAGTTGTGACTTTGCCTTCTGGAATTTGAGCCACTATGTCATAGACGTCACCTGCTTTTAGTGAACGCATTTTCATAAGAAATCTGAGGTCAAGCAGGTATTTAAGATGCCACGTTCAGACCTTGTAAAGTTCGAGAGGGGCCTTCTCGATGAATTTGAGTATACGATCCTTCTCCATTCCCAAGCCTTTGCCGTCCAGTACAATATGTGTCACCTTCTCTACACTCTTTTCAATCATCTGGTTTAACATTGCATCATCTATTGCTTCAAGATTGTGCTTTGACGCCACTGCTGCAAGACCAAATCTTGACTCGAGTAAGAGCTTGTTAAATTTTTTTGGATAGTGTGTGCCTCCAAGCGCTATACCTACTTTTTCACATCGCTCAAACCCATTATGAAGTATATGAAGCAGGGTATCACATATGACTGCTGCCGCGTTTTCGTCGGCCCACTGCTTTTCTGACGATCCCAACTCTACAAATAATACAGGCTTATTTAGTGATGTGGGTCCATGATGTGTTGCTTCTATTATAACCTCATATTCTGGAACCTTTTGTTTTGCAGCAGTTATAGCCTTTAGATATCCTTTCAGCAGACTGGGGTACGAGATTGCTAGCTGTCGAGGATTGCCACCATAAGAGTTGTCAGCAGAAAAATTGCCGGTGAAGTGACATGTGAGCGTTGGGATTGAGCTGTGCGACCTATGCTTTGAAAGGAAAATGAACACATCGGCGCGAGAATATAGATCAGTAATGTTTTCCAATGTGAGCAGATTGCCAGAGAAAATATGAAGCTGGATATTCTTGTAGCGCAGCGACCGGTATGACTCGCCGTCGGCGTCTCCTATCTTACTCTCACTTGCAAATTCAGCGTTTCTTATCAGATAGCGGCTCATCGTCTTGCCTGCTAGATCATGACTAGAGGTTACTAGCACACAGCGATCGTTCAAAGTACTGAGTCTACAGACAGTACTAATTTTAGCCTTGTCCTATAGTGGTAGTAAGGACGGCAAAAGAATAGATAGTAACATGTGAAAGCCATGAAGCCGCTAGCGGCACTTTAAACCAAGAATGAGGAGATATTGATGGATGAGGATGGCACAATAAGGATGCTGAAAGCAAGCATATTTCAAAACTAGGCCAGGATATTGTAGGTTAAAGATCTTTTACGCCTTGTACTTCCTCGAGTATGACAGCTTTGCTTCACTTGCTGAAATGACAGACATAGCGTGAAAGAACATTTTGAAATTACTATACTTTCAAAATTTGAAAATTCGGTTGTTCCTAATAGCTGATATATATGTATATATATGTATATACATACGTACATCCTTTTAAGTTAGCCACAATGCAGAGAGGCTCTGTTAACTTAAGGTGGTACTATTATGATGCTTTTACTGTCAAAAGTTT
>CAYWRR010000001.1:0-40045 GCA_964460425.1 uncultured Nitrososphaera sp. | reverse complement strand
CAATGAAAGCTAGGATACGCCTAGCTATAGAATTTGCCTTAAGTTAACGGAGCCTTGGGAGCTGAAAGAATATATAAATATCATCAAGGTCCCAAAGACCCCGTCAACATTTGCATCATTATAATAATAAACTAGTTTCAGATTTTCTGAGTAAATCTGATATTAGCGATATTCTTGACAGCGCCCTTGCAGGCCACCGGCTCGGCCTCAAAGACTGCATTAGGTTGATCAAATCTGACGATGTTAATTCTATGGGCTTAGTAGCAAACATATTGAGACAGAGTCTCTTTGGTGACACCATCACTTTCATTAATAACATTATCCTTAACTATACTAATGTCTGCATAACTTACTGTAAATTCTGCGCGTTCTATCGCCCGCCAGGGCATGAAGAGTCGTATACTGTACCGATCAAAGAAATAATCAAGCGCGTTGCTACTTCAAGAGAAATGTTTGGCATAACGCAGGTGCTAATACAAGGGGGTCACAACCCAAACCTTAAGCTGGAGTACTACGAAGACGCGTTCAGAGCGATAAAGCAGAAATATCCTGAAGTGGGAATAAACGGCTTGTCGCCATCAGAGGTAGATATGATTGCCAAGGTCGAGCGGAGCAGCACAAAAGAAGTTATTGCTCGGTTAAAAGATGCAGGCATGGATACCTTTGCCGGTGGCGGCGCAGAGATCCTTGAAGATAGCGTCAAAGAACAGATAAGTCCATTCAAGATAAAGAGCCACGAATGGCTAAGAATAATGGAAGAGGCCCACCGCTTGGGCTTGAAGTCAGTAGCGACGATGATGTATGGAACAGTTGAAACAGAAGAGGATCGCGCACGGCATATCATAAAAATAGCGCAGTTGCAGGAAAAGACAGGCGGCTTTATAGTCTTTATCCCATGGAGCTTTGAGCCCAATAGGACACAGATACAGTCTGAAGGCAAAATAAGGTACTCTTCAGGCGGGCTATCGCTCCTAAAAATGATCGCAATTTCAAGGATAATGTATTATGGCCGTATTAATCACTTGCAGTCTTCGTGGCTTACAAACGGTATCGGTATGGCACAGCTTGCACTCAATTACGGCGCCGACGACTTTGGAGGCACACTCATTGGCGAAGAGGTGGTCAGTGCAACTGGCTCAAGATCAACGGAATTGACATCTGACAGGATAATTGTAGCTATTAAGCGCGCTGGCTTTAGAGCTGCAGAGAGGGATAATTTCTACAAGATCATAAAGTACCATTGAAATACTTGCCCCACTTGTTTTCGACAAGGACTTTTGTTTCGTCGTCAACTACTGCAAGCTGCTGGATTTCACGTATGTAGCCTTCATCTCTCCATTTTGTGGTAGCGTCGATCCCCAGCTTTGAGCCAAGGTTAACAATAGGCGAGGCGGGGTCAAGCGTATCTGTTGGGGTATTATTGATAATGACAGTGTCACGAGCAGGATCCGCCCGTGTTGTGAATGCCCAAATCACATCGTTTATATCATGGACATTAATGTCGCTATCGACGACTATGAATATTTTAGTCAGAGATAGCTGCCCTATACCCCAAAGCCCCATCATGACTTTTTTAGCCTGACCCGGATAACGTTTCTTTATTGAAATTATCGCGAGCCCTTGGAACCAGCCAGCGGCGGGCATGGAGAAGTCTACCACTTCAGGTTGAAACATCTGAATGAGGGGTAGAAACGAACGCTCGATCACCTTGCCAAGGTATGAGTCTTCAAGTATCGGCTTGCCTACTACTGTAGTGAGGTAAACAGGCCGATTACGTCTCATTATTCCTGTCAAGGTGAATGTTGGAAATGGCTCTGCTGGCGTATAGTATCCTGTATGGTCACCAAACGGCCCCTCCATTCTGATGTCGTTTGGATCAATATACCCTTCAAGCACAATCTCTGCATTTGCTGGCACTTCAAGGTCATTGTCTGTTGTTTTACATTTTACTAGCTTGACGCCTTTCTTTCTAATAATGCCAGAAAACAGATATTTGTCCATTCCTTCTGGCACAGGCGCTACTGCACTAAAGATAGTGGCTGGGTCGGCACCGATCACTATGGCAACTTCAATCTTCTTTTTGTTCTGCTCTTTGATTATCTTATAGTGCTCCGCACCACGTTTGTGTGTCTGCCAATGCATTGTTGCATGTTTGTCATCGATGATCTGGATACGGTAAACTCCCAAGTTCCGGATGTCAGTTTCAGGATGCTTTGTTACAGTCATGCCAAAAGTGATAAAGCGCCCAGCGTCACCCGGGAAGGACTTGAGTACAGGCATAGAGTTGAGCGATACCTTGTTGCTGTCTGTTTCAATAACTTCGGTGACTGGTCCTTGGTCTACGTACCTGGGACCATACTCACTTATCTCTGACAGCTTAGGCAGCATTTTTAACTTGTTGAGCATGCCTGAGGGTATTTTCATTTTTGTAAGCTCTGTAATGCGCCTTCCAATTTCAGAAAAATCATCGGTTTCAAGCGCTATTTCCAGCCGCTTCATGCTACCAAAGGCGTTGCCAAGCACCTGCATGCTTGAACCTTCGACATTTTCAAAAAGTACTGCTGGCTGGTCTCCGGCATACATCAGCCGTCGCATGATTTCTGCAATCTCCAAGTTAGGACTGACCTTTGCTTTGACTCGCCTAAGCTGGTCTATCTGCTCTAGCGCTTCAATATACTCACCTAGGCTTTCAAGGGGCACTGTCACAGTTATTCTGGCTATGAAAAATATACGTTTGCATTGTTTTATAATTACTAAATAGCTTGATGCCGCTAGTACATACATGTCCGATCAAGAAAGGAAGTACGAAGAAGGCGCTCCAGGAACAGAAACTAAGAGAAAGGATGATCCATTAAAAGAATACCGCGAAAAGGAAGCCATGACGCCTGCCAAGATAAAGGAACACGAGCCAACAGCTGTCAAGCGTGAAATGGAAGAAAAAATAACAGAACGCGGCCAAACAGGGACAAGTCCAGAAGAGGCTCGTGAGATAGCAAGAAGCAAGGGAATGGCAAAAGGAACGGCCGGTGCAGCTGAAACAGGCAATCAGTACGAACAGGGTGCTGCTGGATCAAATAAGTAAATCAATCATTTTTTCTTTTAGTTTGTCAACAGTCACAGGAAGTATGAATAATTGATTTACCAGAATTACAGAAGTAGGCAATAGTACAAGCAAGCGATGAATAACCAATGAATAGTAAAGTAGGATACATGATCTCAAAAGTATGCATGAAGGCCGAGTAGAAGCAACTTAATTCGGCTGATAAATACAAAAAGTGGCAATCTTAATCCAGCCTTGGTTTTTTATGTGTGTGTATATATGTACGTGATAGTCAAATACTATATTATTCTGTTGATCTAACATGCAAGAAATCAACGGCCTTATCCGACAAAAAAATGGCAAGGATAAAGATATTGGCAAAACACTAGCATCTGACAGATTTCCGAATACCATGGACAGCTTTTGGTTTTCGATCAATCCTGAAATCATTATAAGCCCTTTTGACTTTGTCACAGTCAGACATATTTTCAAAACAAGAACTATTGGTATGGTAAAGGAGCTTAAAGCTGTGGAAGATATTGGAACTGCAGCCAGGGTTGCAGTAATGGCAAACACGGGCATAGAAAACGAATCAGTAAGGACCATCGCTGTAGGTATGCCTGTTGGAGCAGCTAAACCTGTTAGGTTTGCCACTCAAGAGGAGGTAATATTCGCCCTAGGGATACCCGAGATGCAAAATCCTATACCCGCAGGGATAATAGAAATGACTAACGGTCTCCAAGTACCAGTATCACTTGACATTTCATATCTGCTCGGACCTGACACTGCACACGTAAATGCAGCCGGCATTTCAGGCAACTTAAAAACATCGTATCTATTTTTTCTGCTTCATTCCACTTATCAGAGACTTATGAAAGATATGCATGAGGAGGTGGCGATAATAATTTTGAACACAAAGGAAGAAGATCTACTTCACATAGATGAAAAAAGGAAGGCTAACAAAGAGACAAAGAAGCTGTTTGACCTACTTGACCTAGATATCAAGCCGTTTGAAAATGTTACATACTTTTTGCCTAGGGGAAGAGATGGGAGGCCGAACTCTGTTGTAGTGCCTAGCAATTCTAAGACATATTCTTTTGGACTCGAGGATGTATACGACAAACTGGACCTGCTGTTTGGGATCAATGACGATGGATATAATGTTTCATCGATACTGAACTACATCTACGAGGGGTGGCCGTTGCTCAGCGACAGCAAGCGGGTAAGCACGTGGAGCGATCTGCTTGAATTCAGAGGCTACCCTCAGGAGGTGGTGGCGCACAAATCCACGCTTCTTCGCTTCCTTGGTCATGTCCAGAGGTTCCGCAAGTCGCCCATGTTTATTGACAAGAAAGTAACAAGCAGGTACCTTGGCAAAGAGATAAAAAAAATCAGACGCAGCGATGTTTTTGTCATTGATATATCCATGTTGCCTACTCTACAGGAACAGGGGTTTGTAGTAGGAGACGTAATGAAGAGTATTGACGAGTTGTACTCTTCAAGGCAGAGTGGCAAAAGCCCAAAGTACATTTTGATTTTTGTTGACGAGATCAATAGGTTCATCCCACGGTCTGCACGCAATATATCGGCTGTAGCTGAGCAGGTAATGAGGACGGTAGTAGCCGGTAGGTCACGTGGCACAATTCTCTTCTCTGCTCAGCAGTTCAAAAGCACTGTCGACCCAGCATTGGACGAAAACACAGGTATGCACATAATTGCCAAGCTAGGCATGTCTGAACTGTCGACGCCACATTATTTGATGATAGACGAAAGCACAAAGGCTAACATAGTCAGACTCAATAAGGGTGAGCTTGTGATGGTGCATCCTGCCTTTCGACAGCCTATCAAGATCGTATTTCCAAAAGCCCCATTCAAGACCGGCTAAGCATCCCTTAGGAACTTGTCTGTGTTCTTACGGACAAGTGGGATTATCTTTTCTACTATTACCTCGTGCACGCTAGGCCCTGCCTCTACGTCAAATGATAGCAAGAGCACATAATAGAGTCGGCTGTTCTCGTCAGCAATAGGAATAGTTGCCCTGACGAGCTTGGCATAGTTTGATATAGCGTAATTGATCTTGCCCAGCATGTACTCCCACCTAAGCCGTGTATATTGGCGAGTGGCAGCGGTGATCGCATATTGTGCCCGTTCTTCAGGATTGAGCAGTGGTTTAAGGCCCTTCCGTTCTGCTATTGCCACAAGGTGGCCGTCTCCGTCCGCAATGCCGGCAAACCTGATCGACTTGTCAAGTGTAATCACCTTGTCACAAAATTCCTCGAAGAATGGCTTCATTTAATTTATCTTAAAAAGCTGACTATATTTGATTTTCGTACAGACTTAAGCAAATACTTAAATGGGCTACACATATCATTGTGTCTGCTTTGTCTGTTCAGGAAGTGGCAATGCTAGAGGATCGTACGAACTCGCTGTTAAACAGGCGCGAGATAAAGGTACTTTTTAGAGGAGCAGCCGGCAAGATTAGCAGAAATGAGGCTGCAGAGAAAATAGCTAACCAGCTCAATGTCAATAAAAAGCGGGTTGTCCCTATAAACCTTAGATGTCAAACTGGTATGACAGATGTTCAGGGTATATTATATGTTTATGATGATGAAAATGAGCCTACCAGACAACTACCACGCTACAGGCTGCTGAGGACACTGTCAAGAGAGGAAAGGAAGAAGGTACTTGATGAAGAAAAGGCTTCCAAGCTTAAAGCCAAGCAGGAAGCTGCTACTTCTAAGACTGGTGGTGGTGCTGCAGCAGGTGCTAAGAGGTAATGGCGGACAAAAAGGCCCCAAGCAAAGGAGAGGTTACCATCTACAAGTTCTATAACGTACAAGGGGACAAGGTAACAAGGATCAAGCGCGATTGTCCCCGCTGCGGCAAGGGAACTTTCATGGCAGAGCATAAGAACAGGTTAACCTGTGGTAAATGCGGCTTTACTGAGTTCACTCACACTGAAAGTGCCAATAAGGCCAAAAAGTAAAAAAGTACTAGCCTCCAATAGCAGCATTTATTTCTTTTTTGATCGTATGCACCATAGAAGGTACAAGCACAGGGTAAAACGATTCTATATACCGCTTGCTCTTAGCAAGGCGTAAGATATTACTTGGATCTCCGACGCTAATATAGCCTTCAACAAATTCCTTTGTTATTGTAGATACCATTTTGTTGTTGCGAGTGCTCTTTAGAGCCCAGCTAATAAACTGTGCCACGTCCCATGCCGGATCGCCAGCATTAAAGATAAACTGCTCTACATCGGTAAAGTAAAGGTCCTTCTCGCTGACAATGATGTTCTTAGGTTTGATATTGCCAAAAGTTGCCCCTGCAGTGTGGATTTTTGCAATCTCTGCTCCTGCTTTGCTAATCAAACTGGCACCAGCTTTGCCTACAATACAGTCTCTTATTACGTCTGCTAGTGTTATCCCGTTTACAAATCGTGTCACTAGCAGTCTCCTATCGAGAACTACTGCCTCAATTATGGGCGTACGCAGACCAAGGCTACGTATATATCGGCTTGCCTTGTATTCCGAGCCGAGTCTGAAAAGAGGGTCCATCCTATACCTCCTTACCGGCTCACTCCACAGACCCACTATTGCCCACTTTAGTGCCTTCGATCTTGAAAGTTCTTTGACTGCGATTTTGTACTCGTCTGAGCCATGCTTTAGCACATACATTGTAGTTCTACTGTTCTTGTTTCCTAGGCGCAACTTTTTTGAAATAGAGTAATTGCCAAGATGGCTGGCTAGATCATCGAGCCAATTACTGCCATCTACTATTAGTCTGCCTTCGGGTAGTCTCCAGTATACCTTCCTTGGGTGTAACATAAAATCGGGGGGGGTCATCATCACCCTTATGCGACGCCGGATTTTGGATTCAGCTTCATTGACAGCAAAGTGCATGATTTTTCTTCCAGCATATGTGTGCACAAGATACGAGTTGAATTCTTGAAGCCTTTTTGTAAGTTTTAGACTGGTCTGTCTTCTTTTTTCTACAAAAATACACTTGTCAGATATCTGTAAAAGACCATCCTGCCTTGCAGCAAAAATTTCGCTATGTTGTGCAACAATATCTGCTTTTGCCCTCTGATAACCGTCAAGTGCAAACTCTATGTTGCGCCTGGAAGTGGTGTATGTCTTGTAGTAGCTGTAAGCCGCACTTGCATAAAGAGACATCCTGCGCTTTATCTTCGAAAATGCTACAAATTCTAGCGGAAAGATTATTTCTGTGCCGAGTACGCCAGTAGACTCTAAGATGTCGCGTACTTCGTCCAAAATAACCCGTCGCTTATAATTCTGCTCGATCATCGCAAGAAACTCCGCATTAGCAATTGGTTCGTAAATATGGAGTAAACGACCTACTACAAATTCGCCAAGGAAAGCACTATGTGCATCCCGCAATAGTGCTTCGCGGTCAACTACAAGCGCAGATACTTTCGTACTGGAATCACGCAAATACATGTATTTGACGACGTAGGGATAATTTTCGAGAACAATAAGCAGATCTATGTCGCTGTCAGGCCGATCATAGCCCGCAACCCTTGACCCATATATACATGCAGCGATCATCCTACGGCCCTTTGTAACTTTGCAAATGCATTTTCTAATGACTTTAAGTTCCTGTAGGGAAATGCTAGACATAGCTGGTTCTTTTCTTTTTGAGCTTTATGTTTTCAAATTCAGTAATTTTGTCTTTGACATTCTGCTCGACCTTCAGGCATGCCATAGCCTCTATGGGGATCTTTATAACATTGGCATCTAACGATATCTTTGAAGTCGGGAGGCCTTTGTTCATCCACGTTTTGATGACCTTCTCCTCCAGCTTCAGATCTCTAAAGCCCTCTGGGAATCGGGTAGTAATGTGCCTTATTAGAGTGGGGTCAGATTTGAAGACCACTTGCTCTTCAATAAGCCTAGTAGCGTCGGCATAAGTTCCTTCAAAAAGTGTGCTGGACACGTCATCAGATACCACCTTCATCTTGAGTATTCTGTTTATGAGCTCCAAGTAGTGCATAAACTCATGTGCCAGAATCGCATGTATCGTGCCCTTGAGACCATAGGAAATGAGAGGAGCAGTTATCTGCACAACCACATGTAGCTGCTTGTATGCATCTACCACGGGTATCGTCCTTGCAAACAGTATTCCCATCTCAGTAAACTCAACGGCAGAGACAGAGATCACAAGGTTTGGCTCTGCATAATAATAAGGATAATTCAAACCAGATGCTTCCTCGACTCGCTTGATGCCCTCTATAACTAGCGGAAACCTTTTCATTATAAGGTCATAAACTTTTTGCGGGATCTGGCCGAGTCTGTAGGTGTCGTGAATCTTGTAAAGCGGGTCAAAAGTATTCATCTATTGCTGATGTCAAATTGAGCCAGCCGAAAGAAAAACGTTACTGAAGTTGGACATCTAATATGTCAAACATCAGGCATTCGCACCTTGTTCCAAGAATTTCTGAAATGTTAGGCTTCATATATTCTTCGCGACCTACAAGTTGCTTTATCATCAGCCCGCCTTCTGCTACAATTGTAAGAGTAAACTGATTGCTTTCAAGCTGCCTAACGCGTACAGAATGGATGTTTTTTACACCTATTTTTGATTTGTTCTCAAAGCTTACTTTAGAACCGGAGAGAGAATTGAGCTTTTTTAGAATTTCTTTTGTCAGAGAATTTTCGGATCTTATATGGATTTTGGTCTTGGTTGTAAAGCGTGGTTGGAGTACAGGTATATCGTTAATCACACTCAATATTGCTTTGATGCCATCACCTTTGATGATCGTTTTATTTTTAAGCTTCCTCTTCTTTGAATTAAAGACACGTACGTAAAAAGGTCGACCACTTCCAAGAACCAGGCTGCTCTGATCTTCGCTTCCCATCCACGTGAATTTTGGTGTCTGACCCCTAGTAATCTGTACTAGCTCATTTGCAATGATGCCTTCAACACTATCATCATATCCTGATAATCCAGAATAGTTGCAAGAATTGCAGCCCTTACCTCTGCAACCAGTGCACCGGTCCTGTTTTTGCTGCAGTCCTCTTGACTTTTTGATGTAAACTCCGGCAAATGCAAGCGGTCTGGACATGACTGCCACATTTACATTGTTCTCTTTATCTACAGTAAGAGTAATCATTATGTCCGGCTTTCCATATTCCACTCGTTTTTGTGTAAGGCGAGTGAGCCGTATCCCAAGCTCTCTCGTAAGATAATGCTTGATACTCTCTCTTCCCCTTATTTTCAGCCGAGCCCTCATTGCGTCTTCCCTCTCACATAGCTGAGTCGATAGCGTGGCGCCAATAAGAAAGGTGTCAAATTCAAAGCCCTTGACAGCAGTCAATATGGTGTTTGCTATGGCATCAAGGTTGTCCATCAGTCCTTGGCAGATATAGCACGGCCTACTAGACTTGCCTGTACTGATGTGCCTTTCAAGACAGTGCTTGCAGAGCCTGTACTGCTTTAGCAGTATTTCCTTGGGCATTATCCGAGACCAAGTTTTCTAAAAAATCCTCCCATTCCTCTACCCTTATTGTGCTTCATGAAGGTCTTGGAGGTGGTGTACTGCTTGATCATTTCCTTGATTTCTCCTTCAAACAGGCCAGAGCCTCTTGCTATCCGTTTTCTCCTTGACTCATTGATAATGTCTGGGTCTTTTCTTTCTTGCTTTGTCATTGACTGGATGATAAATCGCCACTTTTCCATCCTCATTTCCATTTCGTCTAGCTTATCTTCCTTGACCATGCCTGAAATTCCCAGATTCTCTATGATGTTCCTAAAGCCCATTTTGCTTGCTGATTCCATCTGAGCATAGAAGTCCTCAATAGTCATCTTGCCGCTCATAAGCCGCTTTACTTGGTTCTCATCTGCCTGAAGCTCCAAGCCCCTAGCCATTTCCAGCAGCGCTTTAATATCTCCCATACCAAGCAGCCTTCCTACAAATCGGGTCGGCGAGAACTGCTCAAGGTCATCTATGCGCTCGCCAGTGCCTATGAACATCACCTTTGCTCCTGTGGCGGCCGATGCTGCAAGAGCGCCCCCGCCTTTGGCAGTACCGTCAAGTTTTGTAATGACAATGCCTCCAACTGAAGCAGCCTTATGGAAAGCCTCTGCCTGTTTAAAGGCACCTTGGCCTAGCGTTGAGTCAATAACTAGCAGAACTAAGTCCGGCGTCACTGCCTTATACATTTCACTCATTTCCTGCAGAAGACCTTCTTCCTCTTTGTGCCTTCCTGCAGTATCAATGATTATGACATCAAGGTTCTGATCCTTGAAGTAATCAAGCCCGTTTCTGGCTATTGCCACAGCATTATTATTCTGCTCCTCTCCAAAGACTTCAACATTTATTTTGCTGCAGTTCATCTTCAATTGAGTCAGCGCGCCAGGACGCCATGTGTCTGCACCAATGACTCCGACTCTGTAGCCATGCTTTGTGAGCCACCTTGCCATCTTGGCAGTCACAGTAGTCTTGCCGCTTCCTTGGATACCTAGCATAAGGACTACATTCTGCCTGCCAGCCTTGAAGAATGACATTGCTAGAGAGGGATCATCTTCCTGTGCCTTGTCAATCGTCTTTATGACATCACCTGAATAGCCCAAAAGTTTGGCGAGCTCTCCGTACAATATCGTAACAATATGATCCTTCCTTGAAAGCCCCTTTGGAGGCTGCTCGCCTAGTGCCCTTTGTTTGAGGTTCTGCGTAATAGATATCACAAGTCTGACGTTGACATCAGACTGAAGCAGTGAACGCTGTACATCCTTGCAGATCGAGTCGATCAGTTCCTCGTTGATGTCAGATGCCCCTACTATTTTCTTCAGAGCTCCACGAAGGCCTTCGCGCAGGTTATCAAACATGTGCTATTTCTTTTCTACTAATGTCACATCCCGTATTTCAAATATTCCCCTCTGGCCGTCCCAAAAGGTCGTAGCGGCATTGATTTGAAGCTTTTTACAATATAGAGGGCAATCGATGACAAGTGTTTCAGCTTCACCACCCTCAAATGTGAGATTAAAGCCACACTTCTTGCTTACAGATACGAGCTTGGTGATCGATTCCTTGTCAAGCTTCCTGCCAAGCCATTGCTTGTCGAGCCCCATTGTTGATACTCCCGCTATTACCATGTGAAAGCCCCTGTTGACAAGTTCGGTGATATATCTTTCTGGATCAGAGTTCCACAGTGGAGCTACTGCCGTAATTCCCTGACGCACACATACTTGCTCAAATGCCTGCTTTTGGTAGTTGCTTGAAATGCCACCATGAACTATGCCTTCAATCCCATACAGCCACTTGACTTGCACTATTGCTTCTTCGAGTGCGTTCACCTCATCCTCCTTTGAACTACCACTCACCTGAAATCCCACTAGAGGAATCTGCATTGCTTCTGCAAGATATTCCGTGACCCAGTTGTTAGGATAATGGAATAGAGCGCTGTCGTCTGCTATAGGATGCATCGTGATTAGGCATGCAACCTGATGGCCCATTTCCTGTGCACAGGATATTGCAAACGTGCTGTCCTTGCCACCGGAATAAAGCACCGCTAGCTTCACAGAGGCATAAATAGGTGTGCTCAATTATTAAGTTCTTGTTTGTGTTTAACGAGGTGAGCGTCTTTATAAATGAGGACCCCTAGACGACATCAGCTTTATACTTGAGCGGTCAAGGTACAGGTTGTTGCATCTGCATACGGCACCAGCAAGACCGCAGAGGCAAGAAAAATTTCTAATAATAAGAATATAGCAGGGATGCCTCAGGATCTCATAATCTTCATCATCAGTGATGTGTTTTTGTGTATATGTGTGTGTGGCTGTCTGTTTGTCTGTTTCTCTCTCACATCAGCCGGCTCTTCCTAATATATTCCTCATCAGCATCCATATAGCAATAATATGATCTATTGTATGAACTTTAGCTTTAGTTTCTAGCCTTTAATCCTCACTATCTTGATTCTTTCAAGCACCTTCCAGTACTCGACATCCCTGCCCTGTACGTCTCCCTGCGCTATCCTGTCCTTTATCTCATCCTCTACTGCAGTTGTTTCAAAGGTTTCAAAGGTTTCAAGATCCATTATCTGGAGTGTGTCGCCCTGTTTAGATATTATCTGGCCGTTACGTTTGTCTATCAAGGGCACATCTACCTTAGTTGACACAGGACCAACAAATGGATGGGGTTTGCTATCAAATACTCCCAGCGCTGTGATTCTTGCCTTTGCAGATCCGTGCTTTCCCGGCTTGCTGTGATCGTATGAAACAATCCTGCATGGCTCTCCGTCGATGATAATGTACGAACCAACTTTGAGTGCGCCAAGATCCATTGGCTTGCTCATAAATCTGAATCAAAGCCTAGAGAAAAGGATACATATTTAACATTTTACTTTAGTTTTTCAAGGACAGAAAAGCTGACTAGGTTATTTAGCGATATACCCATGCGTGTGACATCCCGTCTTGTACGCTCACAGTATTTGTGGTCTGTTTGATGTGTTTTCTTCCCTTCCACTTCAAGAATTAGAAGGTTCTTAGAGTAAGGAAAAGTGAATTTTGGCTGCTCTGACACCAGGAGCTTCATCTGTGCAAGGCTAGCCTTCCTGACCTTTTCGCGCCGTGCAATGGTATTTGCAAGCTCACTTATCTCCGCATCGCCATTTGTATATTTGGTAAAGTACAGCGATACATAGTTAAGCTTGTCACCAGTTCGCTCAAAGAGCGGATTGGAAAAACTGAACATGAGCGACAACCTGTCCATTTTATGGTTCTTGATATCATCCACTATGCCAATTATATCTGTGAAGGATGCGAGAATGTAGTGGTTAGCCTTGTTGGGGAAGTAAGGTGTACTTTCCTCAGAGAAAGTTGCAGTAACAAAGTAGATATCAACAATATTGTCATTTTTTTTCCAATTTTCGAGTAGAGAGCTCGATTGCCTTTCGTGAGGAATGCACAAATACCCTCGTGCCTCCGCGCCGCATATGCCGGCCAATCCTAAACAGAAGTAATGCAACCACTATTTATCTATTAGGTAAAATAGCAACTATCGAACCCTCAACGGTTACCTTGATGATCCTAACCATCCAAGTCTTCTGAAATATAATATCATAAGTAGGGCAGAAATGGACGAAGCCACCAAAACAAATATCAAAGCAGTGTAAGGTCCCAGGTGAGTCCAAGACCCAGTTTCCAATCCGCCTGGCAGATTGACGTTCATACCATAAAATGTGCCAATGACTGCAGCTGGAATCGATAGCGTGAATACTATTGTTAGTACGGCCAGTATCTTGTTGGTTTTTTCTTGGCTGAGCATATAGTCCGTGTCCTTGTAGATCTCTACTGTTTCTTTTGCCTCTTCCAAAGCTTCGTATACCTTTTCAATGTGATCTTGCACATCTTTGAAATAAGGAGCAAGATCTTCTCTCGAAAAGCGCTGGATATCCTTAGACAGATCAACTACCGTCCTGCGAAGTGGGATGACTATTCTTCTTAAGGTTGTTATCTCCCTTCTCAGAAGAGATATCTGGCGTGGGATCGATATTTGCTCGTCAAATACACTGTCCTCAATATCGTCAATGTTGCCTACAACCTTCATCAGAATGTGGAGGAGGTCATCCACCAGTCTATCAATTATCTTATGGAGCAGATAGCCAGACGACCTACCCATTATTGCCTGCTTTTGCTTTTCATCGCTCTTGCACATATTGAACAGCTCTTGAAGCGCCTTAAGGTCTCCTTGGTGGATTGTCACGAGATAATCGGGCCCCATAAAGATGGCAAGCTGACTAAAGAGGAAGCCCTTTTCCTTGTCTGGCGTAGGAAAATGCAGAATAGTGAATATGTGACTTTCATACCGGTCAATCTTAGGGATCTGGATCTTAGATAGACAATCATCAAGGTTGAGTCTATGGAATGGGTACTTCTGCCCAAGAGCATTAATGTCCCAAGATGTTGGCTTTTGTATATTTATCCACAGCAGCCCGTTAATGGCGATTGTCTCAAACTGCCTTTTCACTTCAGACATCGGTAAACCCTTCTCGCTTGTTTCATTACAAAAGCTCGCCGTTATAAAAAAGTGTTTCAGCAGTCAGAACCTTGTCTTAAGTTGCTGGTAGTCTATTGTTTTAGAGCTTGCAGCAGTGTGCCACTTTGCTGTGTCAGTATGCTCAAGTCTTGACCTGTAGTACGGTATCAGGGTATATCCTATTGTAACTGACAGGGCCCCAAGCGGATCTTTGGCAGCATTCTTTATTGCATGGGCAATTGCCACTCGTTGTGGCAAGCCAATGCCATATGAGGAGACATACGCCTCTATCTGCTTATGCCCATTGACTGCCCTCATCACCTGGGATGTTAGATCGTGTATATTATCAGCAGGTTTGAAGTATACTATTGCACTGTCATTGTAAATTACATCTCGGCCCGCTTCAAGAACCTTGCACTGCATATAAAGATCAATTGCGATCATGTTCGTTGGTATCTCTATTTTTTTAGCTTCACCAGAATTAATGGCAAGTCCCCTACCCATCACTGTGTACTGAGATAACTGTGCTAGCCTCACAGACCTGAGCCATTTTGAGATGAATACAGATGCCATGCCAGCTATGCCTGCTGCCTGTACTGGCTGAGAGTTTGATGCGCACATTCCAACATTTCCTTGAATGTGGGATGTAAGGTGCTCGGTGCAAGACGGATGAGGAATGGTGTCAGCGTCATAAAGAACTATTATGTCGCCAGCTGCCCTTTGAAGAATTTCATTCCATGCTGCTGCAGCTCCTCTTCTTGTATCATGGTGAAAAAGTTGTATGTCAAGCGATGAATGCCGAGCGAAATTGTGCACAAGGCTAGGCGTATTGTCAGATGAATCATCTGAAATAAGTACTTCAAATATCGGTGCGTGTTGCTCTTCAATTGCCCGTAATAGGTTTACTATGTTTTGCCTTTCATTGTATGAAGGAATACCGACAGTTATACTGCGCACATTAGCTTCGTCGTCTAGATGTCATTTGAGTTTTGTGATTGATTATTGGGGTGCTACTGTGAAAACATATATCCATAGGCTGCTTGCCAAGCAGTGAGGATATCTTTTGCAGCGGCAAGATGCGTGTAGCGACGAGGAAATTTACAAAGCAATATTTCTCTCCTCAGGCCTAAGCAAAAGTCACCTAGTATTTCCTGTATTCGTTTCTAATAGTCCAAGCCTGATAAAATCAATGCCAGGTATAGCCGTGACGCCTATTCAAAGGATCTCGCAGTATGTCCAATCAATTGTTGATAGCGGCATATCATCGATAATTATCTTTGGCATACCAAAGAGCAGAGATCCAATTGGCTCGTCTGCTTTTGACAGAAGAGGCATTGTCCAAGACGCAATAAGGGAAATCAAGTCATCCTTTGGAAATGCAATGAATATTATAACTGATGTTTGCGTTTGCCAGTACAACCTGACAGGCCACTGTGGCATAGTCTGCAACGGTGGTGGTGTAGATAATGATGCTACCCTAAAAGTACTAGCGAAGATCGCGGCAAGCCATGCAGAAGCTGGAGCAGATGTAGTTGCACCTTCTGCCATGATGGATGGACAGGTTTATGCAGTCAAGAGAGAGCTTTATATTCGAAGGCTTGATGCTTCAGTACTCTCCTTCTCTGCCAAGCACGCGTCATCCCTTTACACGCCTTTTAGGTCAGCAGCTTTCGCAAGAATTACTACACGACTCGATAAGTCATCGTATCAGGTATCATATTCTAATTCAAGACTTGCCCTGAGGGAAATAGAAACTGATATTAACGAAGGAGCAGACATGGTTATGATAAAACCTGCTCTTATGTACCTTGACCTTGTCAGGATGGTAAAGAATAGATTCAATTATCCAGTAGCAGTGCAGAACGTCAGCGGTGAGTATGCAATGATAAAGGCATCTTCAATGCATGGGTGGATCAATGAAGAGGAATGGAAGGTCCATTCTATTGCCTCAATGAAGAGGGCCGGCGCTGACAAGATCATCTCTTATTTTGTGCTGGATGTTGCCAAATATCTCTGACGCCACAATTATATAGTATTCTTGCAGAAAACGGAAATGTCCCGCGGTAGCTCAGCCTGGTAGAGCTTTCGGCTGTAGATGTTGGCTTCTCAGTAGCTGACCACGTGAAGCAGCTTATCAGGCATACAATAACGCGCAGTGACCGAAGAGTCGCAGGCTCAAACAACTGGTCAAGAACCAATTGGGGCAAATCCTGCCCGCGGGATATACACATAATTTCTTATGTCCGGAAGTACAAGCATTGCTTCGGATGTCTAAGATTGAAACTATAAATCCTGCCACCGGGAAGATACTTGCGACTTATGAAAATATAAATGCTGATGAAGTCAGCAGGAAGGTTAAGGCTGCTAGAGAAGCATTTGCCAAGTGGAAGAAGTTGGATGTTGTAGAACGCGCCGAATATATACGTAGACTTGGAAGAGTAATGAGGAAAAATAGAGAAGAATACGCAAGACTGGTCACAGAAGAAATGGGTAAGCCCATTAGGCAATCCTTAGCAGAAATCGAAAAATGTGCATGGGTTTGTGACTATTATGCCGAACGCGCAGAGGCGTTCTTGCGTGATGAAATAATACCGACTGAATTTCGTAAGAGCTTCGTATCGTTTGAGCCTCTGGGAGTTGTGGCGTGTATCATGCCATGGAATTTTCCATTCTGGCAGGTCATGAGATTTGCAGTGCCAGCACTGACGGCTGGCAACGTAGGTATTTTAAAGCACTCGAGCATCTGCCTTGGAAGCGCAATAAAAATAGAGCAGGCATTCATGGATGCAGGCTTTCCAGAAAACATATTCCAGGCAATAGTAGGAGATTATCGGGCCGGCGAGGCACTGGTACAGTCAAACATTGACGCAATATCTGTTACCGGAAGCGTCAATACTGGCAGGCGAGTAGCAGCGCTTGCTTCTCAGGATCTGAAAAAGTTCGTACTAGAGCTTGGCGGTAGCGACCCGTTTATCGTGCTCGAAGATGCCGACCTTAACCAGACTGCCTACATGGCAACGCAGTCGAGGTTGCTGAACACAGGCCAAAGCTGCATAGCTGCCAAGCGCTTTATCATCATAAAGGAAGTTGCAGACAAGTTTACAACGCTGTTTGTGGAAAATACTCAAGCCGAAGTCGTTGGCGATCCCCTAGACTCGAAGACAACCATAGGCCCCCTTGTTAGAGATAGCCAGAGACAGGCACTTGCCAAGCAGGTGGACGACGCAAAGTACAAGGGCGGCAGGGTGCTAACCGGAGGCAGGCCTGTCAACAGACAGGGCTTCTTTTATGAGCCCACTATAATATCAAATGTGAACCATCATATGGAGGTCGTGAGGGAAGAAGTCTTTGGTCCAGCAGCCCCAATTATAGTGGTTCACAACGAAGAAGAAGCTATACGGGAAGCAAATAATTCTGAATTTGGACTTGGTGCAAGCATATGGACAAACAACATTGATCGAGGTATACGTCTGGCCCATCAGGTTGAAAGTGGCATAGTGTCAGTTAATGAAATGGTAAAGTCTGACCCCCGGCTACCGTTTGGCGGCATCAAGAGGTCGGGCATTGGGAGGGAGCTTTCCGAGTTTGGCATCAAAGAGTTTGTCAATATTAAATCTGTGGTGGTAAAAGATATTACAAGCAAACTGCTGGTAGAGTAGCGGAGAGGGATCTTCATTCATTCAGGCACCTGGCTTCAAGCGCTTAGCCATTGACAGCCTTGCATTGATGACATTAATCTGCTCCTCTAGCAGCTTCTTGTAGCCCATGAGCAGTTTTTCCTGCTCATCATATTGCTCTTTGCGGATCTCTGTCATTGTATCTTCAAAGACTGTTATTAGCTTTTCAACATCATCGCCCAAGTGCTGAATGTCTCGTGCATCTGTTTTCGTGCTAATGTCGACTGATTGCTCTTTAAGCTCCCGCGCTTTTTCTTCAGTCACCTCCTTGGTCTTTCTGCCTAGCGAATAAATGAGATCTTTGAGCGATCTTCCTGCCTCTCTGGCTTTTATAGAGACTGACTCTTCCTCATCCAATGTTACTGTTTCAGACCGTATTTCATTTATCTCAACGTCACTTGCTGGTACTGTAGTTATGGCTGTCTCTTCAGTAACTATGACATCAGCCGTGGGTTCTGAAGTTGTCCTGCTCACCGTCTTGTCATTAGTCTTATTCTCGCTTGTCACGATAGCTTTAGGTTCTTAAACTTTATAAGACTTCAGAGATTGCTAGAGTCCCATATCATAATCATCTAGAACAAAAAATAATATTATGCTTGGCAGTATGGTTATTAGGAGACCACTACTGGTACCATATGCGACTACGTTAGGATATATCTAAAGTAATAAGGTTGTAGAAAGGGTAGATACCTATACACAGCATGAGAATGGGACAGTTGCTATCATCTAGGGATTGATTACGGATCTTCCAATAATTTTACCTGCCTTGAGTTCCTCAAGTGCGCTATTTGCCTGATCTAGCGTAAATTTTCTAGATACTAGTGATTGGATCTTGTTCATCCTGGCCAATGCTACCAGTTCCACCAGGTCAGCGAACTTGCCGGTATAAGCACCTGTCAATGTAAATGCCCGCAGTGGAACGAGCGGAAGGTTCAGATCCAGGGAACCGCCAAATAACCCTACCATCACAAGCCGACCCCTCTTCCTTAGCATATTTAGCGAGTTTGGCGCGGTCTTGCCATTGTTCACAAAGTCAATAACTGTTTCCGCGCCAAGACCATCAGTGACTTCCTTGACGCCCTTGACCGGGTCGCCAGCTGCTGAATTGATAATTTCGTCGGCTCCTAGTCTCTTTGCTTCTGCAAGTTTGTTCTCATCAATGTCTACAATGGCTACTCGCGCATTTGTCGTGGCCTTTGCAAGCTGCACTGCCATTAGTCCAAGGCCGCCGGCTCCGATTACGACAACCATTTGACCGGGATGCGACTCTGCCTTCTTGACAGCTGTATATGCTGTTAGGCCGGAGCATGCAAGCGATGCAGAAGAGTTTAGATCGAGTCCGTGTAGCTTGACTAGATATTTGTAGCTTGGGACAAGAACCATTTCTGAATAGCCGCCGTCTTGGTATATTCCAAGGCTTCTTGGGCTATCACAAATATTTTCTTCGCCTACGCGACATGAGGGGCATGTGCCCTCGCCTATCCAAGGATAGACTAGCACTTTATCATCTCTGGAAAAACCTATGACGGATTCGCCCATTTCATGTATCGTGCCGGCAACTTCATGACCTGGTGTAAGAGGGAACTTTACACCACGGTCTTCGACTTTCATAAATACACCTTGTGGGCCAGCATATCCGCCTTCCCACAGATGTAGATCACTATGGCACACACCTGCACTTTCAACCTTTACAAGAATCTGATCGCCCTTTGGCTTTGGAATGTTAACATCCTTGATTTTAAGGGGCTCCTTTGTCTTTATTATCCGTGCAGCCTTCATATCTGTGAGGATACTAAAGATCGTTATTAATAGTTAGCAAAAGCCTTTAATTGAAATTTTGGCAAAGAAATTGTGATGTTCTTTACGTCTGTTGTCATTGTGCTTGTGGCAATAAGCGTAGTAGGTGCAATCGCGATCCCCTTTGGCGATCCGCAATTCCTCGACAGGGCTATAGCACTTGATCTATCATTCATTACGCTAGCTGTTGTTATTTTTTTAGGTGACAGGCTGACTGTTAATAGAGTACCACTTGCAAAATTAGCCCTATATGCCTGCATCCCGCTTGCAATCATTGTAATGGTGGGTAATTCAATTGCATCACCTCACGTCGAGATGATGACAACATTTTCAAGACCATTTAACGCTGTAATGCTAATTATTGGTGGTTATATCTTGCAGGGAGCACTTATTGGCACAACCATTTTGCAGCTTGTAAGAATGAGGCAAGGCATTGTTCAAAACCAAAAGAACTAGACTGCAGCACCAAGTATGTTTTCCTTTGATAACACCTTGTCAATCTGTTCCTTTGTCATCAGTCCTTTGCTCAGAACCAGCTCACGAATGCTCTTATTGGTCTTAAGTGACTCCTTGTATATTTCCGCTGCCTTTAGGTAGCCAATATATGGGTTAAGCAATGTGACCAATACAGGGCTTTTCTCCATGTATGATTCTAGTCTGTCCTTATTTGCTTCAATTCCATCCACCAAGTTGGCTGCAAATATAGGCAAGAAGTTCTTTAGCATGTCAGTCGAATCAAGGACACATTTCAGCATGCCTGGTAACATGACATTTAACTCTAACTGGCCTGCCTGGGCTGCCATTGCAACTGAAACATCATTTCCTATTATGTTAAAGCATATCATGTTGAGACATTCCGCTAAGGATGGATTGACTTTACCCGGCATTATCGACGAACCTGCATGCACCGCTGGGATCAGAATTTCTGCGAATCCAGCCGTCGGCCCCGAAGCCATCATTCGAATATCATTTGCCATCTTGTTGAGATCTATTGCAAGATTGCGCAGAGCTGACGAACAATTTGCCACGTCGTACTTGCTTTGGAGAGAGTAGTACATATTCTCAGAGGACTTCAAGTCCAGACCTGAAACCTTTGATAGGTATCGAATGACAAGCTGTCTGTAGCCTTTTGGAGTATTGACCCCAGTGCCTACCGCAGTGCCGCCAAGGCCGATATAGTCCAGCCCATCCATCGCCTGAACAAGTCTCGCCCTTGCATGCTTGAGCGAATAAGCATACTCTTCGAACTCGGCACCAAGTGTGACTGGAATTGCGTCCATCAAGTGAGTCCGGCCAATCTTGATGAGCCCAGCGAATTCCCTTGCCTTCCTTTGCAAAGAAGCAATCAATTTATCAAGCGAGGCAATCGTCTCCGTCGTGTTTAGCAATATCGCGACATGCATAGCAGTTGGGAAGGTGTCGTTGCTTGACTGCGACATGTTAACATGGTCGTTTGGGCTGATGATTTCATATTCGCCTTTTGTCTTGCCAAGCATCTCTAGTGCTCTATTTGCAATAACTTCATTGGTATTCATGTTAAATGCAGTCCCAGCGCCTGAGTTGATCGTCTCCACTACGAACTCATCGATTAAATCTCCTGCTAATATTTCATCACATGCCTTTACGATCGCCAGCGCCTTGTCGTTGTCAAGTGCCTTGAGCTCCTTGTTTGCAAGCGCTGCTGAGCGCTTGATCATAACATAAGCTCTTATCAGGTTGATATGGGCCTTTTGGCCAGTTACCTTATAGTGGTTGATTGCGCGTGTTGTAAAAGGACCATAGTAGGCAGTGGCCGGAACCTTGACTTCACCAAGGGAATCTTTGTCAATCCTGAAAGACATCGCCAAATGCGCAAGATACTAAAGGAGCGGCTGTAATAAATTAATCGACAAAAAACATCTTTCACAGTATTATTAACTTAGACTTTACTAGCCGCTCAATCTGTAGGACATCAGAGCGTGGCACGCTGGCACCGTGTAGTGCTAAGAGGTTCTGCGCTCCGATAGGTGTATCTTCTACTACTAGTGCAGGATAAAACCGCGCCAGTTTGGCAAGCTCAATCTTGCCATAATAGTTGTTTGCAAGGCATATCTTTTTCTCATCTTCTACTAGTTCGCTCATGGAAATGAACCTATTAATTGTGCCCGAGCCAATAAATGCGGCCTTTTTGATAAACAGCAAATTTGTATTTCGCAGCCAGTTGCGTTTTATGCTGATATAGAGTATGCGTTGGCCATAGAGTTGTCTTTCAAGTTCATCTCTTTGTATTCGTACGATGTAGCTGGCAGGTTTGTTGTTGGCCGTCATAAGCCTCCCACTTCTAGCAGTACTTCACAGCTCTAGTTTTAAGAGTTCACCAAAAATCAGACCAAGAGTACAATTAAGTAATGGATCCCCTTTATGATTGATGATCTGGATTGGAAAGTGAAAAATAACTTGACATTGAATGTACCATTATCTGACGGCGGCAGAAGATTTTGCTTGGTTGAGCAGAGGCATTTCCCTTTATGAATATTTAAAAGTTAAACATGGTCTGACCAACAGAATAAAAACTCGCTATAATAAAAGCTAATAATTACCATAGTTATATTTTTGAAAAAATAACGAATCTTTGACAGGAAATGATTACTAATATTCACAGGTAACAAACAATATATTAGCACTAAAATTCTCAAGCTCCGTGCAAGTCAGCGGCAATGTGCTAATCTGTGACTCTATTGATCAGGTCGGGATCGATAGCATGAAGCTCGCAGGGCTCACAGTCCACTATAAACCAGACATCACGCCAGAAGAGCTGGTGTCATCAGTTAAGGATTATGATGTTCTAGTCGTAAGAAGCAGAACGAAGGTTACTAGGGAAGTCGTGGATGCCGCCGTCCAAACCAAGATAATTGCCCGCGTAGGCGTAGGACTTGACAACGTTGATATCAAGGCTGCTGAAATGAAAAATATTAGAGTAATTAATGCGCCTGAGTCTGCTTCTATAGCAGTGGCCGAGCTTGTTATCGGACTCATGATATCTCTTGCAAGGAGCATACCAAAGGCAGATGCAGAGACCAAACGCGGCAACTGGATCAAAAAAGACCTAATGGGCACACAATTGTCTGGCAAGTACCTTGGCATTGTGGGTGTTGGAAACATCGGGCGCAACATCGGTAGGACGGCAAAAGCACTACGGATGAACCTAATAGGCTACGATCCATACCCAATTAATAGGGAATTCATTAGCGAAACTGGCATGATAGTCACTGATTTGAACACACTTCTGGAAAGCGCTGACTTTGTATCATGCCATGTTCCAACAACTCCTGAAACAAGGCATATGTTCAATTCAGAGAGGCTGGCCAAAATGAAACCAACAGCATACCTAATCAACACTTCAAGAGGTGAAGTAATTGATGAAAATGCACTTTACGAAGTGCTAAAGAGTGGCAAGCTCGCAGGCGCAGCACTTGATGTATTTGAGGAGGAACCGCCTACCAACAAGCAGCTAATGAATTTGACAAACGTAGTATGCACACCGCACATTGGCGCGCAGACAAAGGAAGCACAAGAGCTTGCCTCTAGAGTTATTGCAGAAAAGGTCATTCAAATTTTGCGTGGTGTAATATGACATATAAAGGGGCCGAAATCAGGAGAAGTGATATAATGCGCAATTACATGGCCCAAACGTGGCATCAGATGTGGAAGGAGAATGTCGATGAGCTCAAATTCAAGGCCGTTGCCTGGAGAGGAGAGCCAACCATCCACAGGATAGAGAGACCTAGCAGGCTTGACAGAGCTAGGAGATTGGGCTATAAGGCAAAACAGGGCATCATCATAGTCCGAGCTCGTGTGGGTAGAGGCGGCATGAGGAAGCAGCGCCCGGTTGCAGGCAGAAGACCTAAACACATAGGCGTGGTTCGCATCAAGCAGGGTATCAGCATGCGCAAGGTTGCTGAGCGAAGAGTAGGCGAAAAGTTCCCAAATCTTGAAGTGCTTGGCTCATACTTTCTCCACAAGGACGGCATGAACATCTGGTACGAAGTCATCCTTGCAGACCCATCTCATCCAGCCATTTCTAAAGACAGGGAGATGAGAGGCAAGCTTAAAGCGTTTGCGAAGTAAAGATGACAAAGGTGAAGGTTTAAGGTATTCCAAAAGAATTAACTCTTTACTACCAGAGCTAATTGTTGTACTCATAATTTGGTATTTAAGAAATGTTCAAGCTTGTCCATTGCTTTTTCAAGCATTTCTTCTGGCGGCAGATAGACGATCCTGAAGTGACCTGAACCATAGGTGGAGCCAAAGCCGGAACCGTGCACAGTTAGCACGCCGGTGTTATTGAGTAGGTCGATTACAAAGTGCTGATCGTCCTTCCAGCGGCCTTTAGTGTTGATCTGTGGGAAAATATAGAATGCCCCACGTGGAACTTTGCATCGGATGCCCATTGCATTGAGGCGCTTGACCACATAATCGCGTCTTTTTCTAAGCTTATCAACCATTGTAGATATATGTGCCTGAGGCCCCCTAAGCGCTTGCACTGCTGCTATCTGGACAGGCAGATTGGCCGCTATCCGCACTCTTGCAAGCTTGGGTATATCCTCACGCAATCCTCCAAGCTTTCTAGAGATACTGTTCAGACAGATGTAGCCGCAGCGCCAGCCAGTCATCAGATAGGCCTTTGAAAAACCATTGAGCAAGATGACAGGGGCATCTTTGGCCACCTTACCTATGCCCGTGAAATGGGAATCAAAAACTATTTTGTCGTATATTTCATCACAAATAACATAAAGATCATGTTGGGTTGCAATGTCTATCAACTGTTGAAGGCTCTTTTGATCGAAGACTTCACCAGTGGGGTTGTTTGGACTAATGATACACAATGCTCTAGAGCGTGGGGTTATCTTGCTCCGCAGATCTTCAAGGTTTGGCCTTCCGTCTTCATGAAGCTTGAATTCAACAGGCTTACCGCCATAAAATTTTGCGTATGAAGCATATGGAGGATAATATGGACCAGGCATCAACACTTCAGCGCTAGGGTCAACGATAGATGCCATCGTCATGTCAAGTCCTTCTGATACTCCGTTGGTAACAATGATGTCTTCTACTGCAACGTCGAATCCTTTTTCAGACTCCTTTTCCATGATTGCTTGTCGGAGCTCGGGTAGTCCTTCAGAATCAGTGTAATAATTCTCATCATGGGCGACGGCATCTACAAGTGCTCTCTTGATGTGATCTGGTGTCTTGAAGTCGAACCTGACAGGATCACCTATGTTAAGGTAGATTATCTCCTTGCCAGATGCTTGGTATTTGCGCGCATAAGCGATAATGTCGCGGATAGCATACTCTACCCCATGTGTCCTATCTGATACCTTCAACCTGAAACCTAGGGGAATGTGACCTAGATAAAATGTTATTCTTCATAAATGATATACTCTTGTGCATGAAATATAGGCATAAATTTAAAGCCTCTCATACACGTCTGCTCCCTACAGATGGTGGCTAGTTATGATGAAGTAATGAAATTGGCACTGGAGCGAGGATTCTATTTTCCTAGTTGCGAGATTTACTCAGATGCACCTGCTGGCTTTTGGGAATACGGGCCGAGAGGCGTCAACATGAAAAACAAGTTTATCGAGCTATGGCGGCGGGAGCTTGTGCGGCGTGATGGCATGCTAGAGATTGATGGATGCCAGATAATGAGTAAGAGCGTCTTTGTTGCATCAGGTCATATCGGCAACTTTACTGACCCTGTGGTAAAATGTACAAAGTGCGGATCTTCGTTCCGGGCAGACCGCTACGTCACAGAGAAAACAGGTGAGAGCGTACTGGAGAGGATGGCAGAACAAGAAATCAAAGCGCTCATAAAAAAGCACAACCTGAGATGCCCAAATTGTAATGGCGAGTTTGGCGAGGTAAGTAAGTTCAACATGATGTTCTCTGTTGGCATTGGCCCGGCAGCGGAGGAAGCATACCTCCGTCCAGAAACATGCCAGACGATATTTGTCGACTTTGCACGTCTATATAAGACAATGAGGGGTCGTCTTCCACTTGGTATAGCACAGGTAGGCAAGAGTTTCAGAAACGAGATTGCACCAAGGCAGAGCCTTCTGCGCTTAAGGGAGTTTTACCAAGCAGAGATAGAGGTCTTTTGCAACCCAGACAGACTGAATGAGATGCCAAAGTTCGAAGAAGTAAAGAATACGGTACTTCGACTAACGGATGGATCGTCGATAATTGAAATAACTGCAGAGGAGGCAATCAGTAAAGGATTGACACCGAATAAGCTTATCACATACTACCTGGCACTTCTAGTGGAATTTTATGACAAGACAGGCATAGATGTAAAACGTAGCCGATTCAGGAACCTATCAGTCGATGAAAAAGCTTTCTATGCCTCTGCTGCATTTGACTTTGAGGTCGAGACCAGCATTGGATGGCTCGAGCTTGTGGCATGTAACTACCGATCTGACTATGACCTAAAGGGGCATGCGATCACAAGCAAGCAGAACCTCGAAGTATTGGACTCTGCAACCCAAGACAAGGTACTGCCGCATGTGTTTGAGCTCTCGATGGGAATAGACAGAAGCATCTATGCAATCTTAGAACACTGTTACTATGAAGATGAGCAGCACGATGATAGAGTAGTTCTTCGCCTAAAGCCTCACCTCGCACCAATTCTAGTCGGTATATTACCGCTAATGACCAAAGACGGACTTGACCAAAAAGCGCGCCATATCAATTCTGAGCTAAAATATGACTTTGACACCTTTTACGATGAATCGGGGTCTATCGGCAGGCGCTACCGCAGGCTTGAGGAGATAGGGACACCATTTGCTATAACCATAGACAAAGCTACAATGCAGGATGATACTGTAACGATAAGACACAGGGACACAATGCAGCAGGAAAGAATCAACATAGCCGACATACATCATTATCTGCATAAGGCACTTGGATTGCGCTAGATTCACAGACGCATTTGCTATTCATTTAGCAAGGATGAAAAATTTTTAATGATAACCTCTAATTTCATCTAAAATAATAGAAGCTCCTTTTGTATAATACTTATCTGATGCAAAAAATTGATAATCTAATAGGATCGAAAGAAATTAAAATACACCATGCATGAAATATCATGAAAAGGTCACGGCCGACAGGAAAAATATAGCATCTGATGATGACATACCTTTAGAAAAGTGGCTTGTCTGCTATCGGAATCTGGCCTCAAAAAAGCATTTAAATGGCTCTATATTTATTCGTCAATTCTATGCGGCCGGTTTTTACGAAGCTTATGATAGTGTTCTAACGTATGCTGAAAATACGAACATGGAAGTGATGTGGTTCCGCGAAAAGCGTTCCTGCGAACCATTTCTTAACTACGATGTTCCTGAACTTGAAACACTTTGCACTTACTGTAACAAGAGGTTCAATGACCTCGAGCCAGTACCCTGCATGCATGAGGGCTGCAGGGCTGAGTTTTGCTCAAGGGAGTGCATGGCAAATCATCTTGTACTCCGTCATAAAGTCAGACACGATTCAGCGTAAATTTAGCCTGTTGTTCTCAGGGGCATTTGTATGGCTGGGGCAATCCACTCTATTGCAAGAACGCAGGTCTGTACTAACAATTCTTCATAACCAGGTCATATTATTAAAAGGTCTGTCAACTTACTTCCCAATCACCTGTAGTATTGATACATATTTTTTGCACCATTATAGATGTAAGTAATAAGTAGTTTTGTTGTTGTCTGACGATAGGCTATATCCAGCCTCAGTATGCGTGTATTTCCAGCGGCGCAGCAAGGAACAGCAAGAAAGTAGACAAAGAAGTACGATCACAAAAAATTAGAATTCCCCATTACAACTTATGGTGGCATCCCACTATAATCTATCTTTAGCATGTTAGATGAGAGTTAAGACGCGGCAGTACCTGAATTTTCATCACCGCTTGAGCAGATCAAGGGTAATCATACGTATGCGCTCGGGGTCTCCACTGAATTGTTTGATGCAGCGCGACACATATTGTATTGGTGCACCTTCCTGCTGACCTGATGGTGTAAATCCAAGCGAGATGAAACAAGACCTAAGCCAATCAGCCCATGTTGAATACCGATCATCGCTTACAGGCCGCAATAACTCGTCAGTTAATTCTGTAACAAGCTGGAGCCGTCCCCCTTTCTTTAGCTTGTAGTACACAGATTTGTAGAATGGCTTCCATTGCTCTTTCCTTTTCTCATCAATGAATGCTGGGTCAGGCAGCACTGCTATGAATTGATCAATAGATTCATCTTGGAATGTAGGGACAAGGTCTTCAAAAGACCTGTTCATGATAACAACGTTGGAAAGATTGATTCTTGACCGCGCCTGTATGCACTGTTCATTGTCAAGCTCTATCCCAATATACATCGAATTGCAATCGCGCTTAGCAAGGGTTTCAAGAAGTGTACCATCACCCATGCCAAGTTCTACAACTAGCCTAGAATAAAAAAAGAAAGATCTATCCTCCAATGTTAAGCCTTGAGAAGCTCAGCCTCAAGCAACTGCTGCAGAAGCTGAACAGCTTCTTGCTCGACCTGCTGCCTTGGCAAGCCAAGCTTGGCTGAAAATTGGTCGGTGATCTGATTGATGGTCTTGGTCCCATCGCACGCGTTCCAAAATTCTACGATTGCTTCGTTAACCATGAACCCCTGATCGTTATTGTTTGCAAGTATCAGCGATCCGTCATTCTGCTTTGAAAATCCGCCCATTTTTAGAGGCTTGCTCTTTTCATAGTCAATCTGGAATCGTAGCTTTGGCTCTCCGAAGCCAAGCTTCTCTCGCACATCCTGATTCATTTTTTCAAGGCTCCAAGGAGGATCCCATACTATGTTGACATTGATATTGCCTACCCCGTTTACCTTTCCTACGTAGTGCTTTACATCACTTACTAAGGTATCATGAAGCGGACAGCCTCTGGTAGTCATTGTCATCTTGATGTCTACATCTTTACCGCCAGCAACCTTGACTCCATAAATTAGTCCAAGGTCCACTACATTGACAGGTATCTCCGGGTCCATGCACTTTTTCAATGCTGCATAAACTTGCTCTTCGGTAACTGTTTGCTGTGTCGACATGGCTCTACCTCCTCTTATGTAGAGTTTAGACAAGACATGATAAAAACTTTATCAGCCAAGCAAGGATTTAAGATTCTTCTCAAAGGGCGGCTTAAGTACGCCTTCCTGAGTAATGATACCTGTGATAAGCTCCGGTGGTGTCATGTCAAAGGCAGGGTTAAAGACCCTTACTCCCTTGGGTGCAATCCTCTTCTTGCCTACCTTGACCACTTCATCCACGGATCTGTCTTCAATTATCACATCATCCGGAGTACTTTCAAAATCAAATGTTGACAAAGGGGCTGCTACGTAAAATGGTACATTATGTTTGTTGGCAAGAATTGCCACCTGGTATGTCCCGATCTTATTGAACACATGGCCGGTGCGAAGCACTCTATCGGCGCCTACGATAACGTGGTTGATTGCGCCCATCGACATCATGTGGCCAACAGCGGTATCGGTTATTAGGCTGACATCGATGCCATCATGTAAGAGCTCAAAGGCAGTGAGACGAGAACCCTGCATCACTGGGCGCGTTTCTGTGGCAATCACGCTCAGGCGTTTGCCAGATTCCCTAGCAGCCCTTATGACACCTAGGGCAGTACCATAGGCAACTGTCGCAAGCGAGCCGGCATTACAGTGGGTAAGCACAATATCGCCGTCTTTTAACAGCTTGAGGCCATGTGCTCCGATTTTCCTGTTGGTTTCAATGTCCTCTTCCGACATCCTGAGTGCTTCATTAAGCATGGCTCTTTTTGCTTCTTGTACTGTCTTGGCACGCATGCCCTTTCCCATCACCCGCTCTAACGCCCAGAAGAGGTTAACGGCAGTTGGTCGCGTCGCCTGGAGTACCTTAAATGCATTGTCGAGATCTGTCATTAATTCAGGTAATGTCTTGGCATTGCTCTGCCGGGCAGCTAGGGCAAGACCGAACGCAGCACTTGCGCCTATCGCTGGTGCACCCCTTACTACAAGTTTTCTGATCATATCTGCTACTTCCTTGTAGCTTTTACATCTCACGTACACTAGCTTGTTTGGAAGCTTTGTCTGATCGATGAGCACTACAGAATTATTTTTCCACGCAACCGTTAGCAAAAGATCTCTATTGTCAGCCAAATATAATGAAATCCTTTTTTAGGCAGTATTAAATCTAACTAGGTCTACCTATTGATGCAAATCTGCGGGCAGGAAAGCGCGATCTGTCAAGGATCCCACGGCCATCGTATACCGATGCACCGTTGAGCTTTTCATTTATAATGTTGTGATATTCTGCATGGTCTGAAATCAACATCACAAGATCTGCTTTCTTTGCCACTCTTGACAAGTCCGATGTTAGCATTATATCTGCAGGTAGATTAGGGTCTCTTGTCACAAGTGGGTCATGCACGCGGATCTCTTTCACCCTCAACTTCTTCAGCTCTTCAATGACCTTGTAAGTGGGCGACAGACGCGTGTCTGATACGCCACCCCTGAAACCCAGTCCAAGTAATGCTACGATACACTTTGAGACATCGGATCTATCAATCAATTTCATTGCCCGCTCTACGCAATAGGCAGGCATTGCATCGTTAATATTCCTTCCAATGCTTATGATCCTACACTCTACTCCACTTTTTCTTGCAGCATGGAGTATGAATTGAGGATAAACGGGTATGCATGCACCCCCTACACCGACTCCCGGCTTGTGTATGTGGCAGAAAGGCTGAGAATTGGCAGCTTCTCTTGCCTCCCAAAAGTCAACACCTGCTTTTTCGCAGAATTTAGCTACTTCGTTTGCAAGCGCAATGTTGACGTCTCGATAGACTCCTTCTAGGAGCTTTTCAGTCTCGGCAGTCCTGATGTTACCCATCCTTATTACGCCCTTCTTGGCCACCAAAGAATAGAGCTTGGCACCAATTTCTAAGCTCTTGGCGCCTGCGCCTGCCACGATTGCGGGATATCTCTCTTCAATATCTTCAATCGCCCTGCCTTCATAGATGCGCTCCGGATTATATACCATGTAAAAATCCCGTTCAACCTTCAGCGCACTCTCTTCCTCCAAGATCGGGAGGATAATATCTTCAGTTGTGCCAGGTGGCACACTTGGATTGAGTGAAACAACATCCCCTTTCTTCAGGCCTTGACCGATGGCAGTCGCCACTTGCTTTACTGCTGAAAGGTCTGCAGAAAATGAATCAGTAAGCAGTACTGGTACGCATATCAACTTAAAATGGCTGTCTTGGGAACCCTTGAGGGGGTCGCCGTAGACGAAAAACCGCTTTTCCTTGAGCCCCTTTAAAAAGGCCTCATTTACTCCAGGCTCATAGATGTGTGTCCTCCCCTTCCTTGCATTTTCAAGCACTTCAGAGGAGGTATCTATGCCTATCACATGAGCACCAGCTCGCAACCATGAAGAAGCAAGAGGGGAACCTACATGTCCAAGGCCATAAACCGCGACTCTAAATTCGCCTGATCTGACTCTTCTTGCAAGATCTGGATCAGTGTTGTTGTTCTTGTTAGCTGAGACTGCATGGGTCTTGCTGCGGTTCTTCATATGAGTCTAACATATAGTTTCTGTTCGTATATTAGAGTTGATCTTTACCGCATATCAGCTAACATGTTAAATTCATGAAGCTGCCAATACAGCATTATTGCCTGAATCAATACCAATAGCCATCAAGGCGTTTGCTAGTGAAATTGTGTATCCAGTTGGACTTATCGGCTGTCGTACATCGAAGATGTCACTTGATTGCTGTGAGTACGATCTGGCAGTTTTTGCAGGATTTCAAGAACATAATCAAGCCAATCAAGTTGTGCAGATAGACAACCACCTAGTTGAGCTGATGCGTCTTACCGGGTCCATAAAAGATCACATAATTGATCTGGCAGACATGGTCATATTGAAAGATAACAGTAAGCTTATGCTGTCTTCTGCAGCCAAGGATATCGTAGCAGAAAGATACAAGAGAATGCTGGCCGCTTCAGGCAAGAAACTGCTAATAAGCTCCCTGTTTTGTCAGCAGAAAATGAGGGGAACCAATCATCCTATGATTGCTGCAATGTGGCTCAAAATTGCCGCATATGAGTTTGTAGATGGAATGCTTGCTATATCAGGAAACAGGCCTATGCCTCTGCATATTTTGGAACAGGTGAGGCAAATTGATTCTAGGATGGTAGAAGGGGTTGATGTTGCACTAGAATGTATTGGAGCAGAGAGAGCTACCCGACCTGCGATATCTAGATCAATGGAGGCCATCAAAGAATTAAAGTCAAAGGACTATGACAGAGAGCTTTTCGTGTCTAAGGTAAGCCATCTGCTTGAGCGCCATATGTTGGTAGACTGCTATTACTATGCAGGAAGAGTTGCAGCAAAAAATCTTGTAAGTAGAAAGGAGATATTCTACAGCCAATATTCGAAGCTTGTACAACTTGCGCTAGACTTGGTTAATGATATGCAGAGTCTGGAAAAGATGCAAAAGCTGCTATTTAGAGCTGTAAACAGAGATTTACGACGCTGTTGATTACCCTCGTCTTACTACTTCTAGGATGGGTGGCTCAGACATCTCCAATGTATTTTGGCTGGTTCTTGCCCTCAGTTTTGCCTTGTACTTCAGATTCCTAGGCTTAGTCCTAAGCCTATACCCGCAGCATGGGCACCAAAGGCCATCCCACTTTATAAATATCTCACATATCTGGCATCTTTTTTGTCCGCTAGCATACCTGCCTGAGCCAACAGGCTTCTGAGCCTTGTGACGAAGGCATATACCTTTACAAGTCATTAGCAAAAATAGGCGTTAAATTTTCTATTTAATAGTTAGTAACACTTGATCATGATTCTTAAGCAATGATAGTATAAAATAAAAAAGTTGGTGGCATCTATATTACTTGACATTGATATTGTTGGCTTGGAATGCTTCATTCATAGTTAGATATTCTTCAATCTTAGTCTTGATGTCATCTGGTTCTGTATCGTCCATGCCTTGAAAGCCAGCCTTGAATGAGACTTTGTTGCCTGACACGTTTACGTCATCAATTTGCATATCTGCGTAGACATTTGCAAGCTCGTTAACCCATTCCCGGGCTTCATTTGCGTCTACACCTGAGGTGTCAATATTCACGTTCAACATTTTGGTCATCCTAAATCACCTACAACGCAATCTAATTCGGCATTAATAAAGTTGACGCGTGGCAGCTATATGCTATGTGATAGAAATTTAAACCATGCTATTTTTTGAATATAAAGCGGTTACTATTTTTCCACAAAACCCCAGTATTTGGTGAGTTCCTTCTCAAATTGAGAGAACTGATCATCATTTAAAAAATCGCCACAGTTTTTGTGGTTTGCCACAACTTTCATTCCAACCAGCTTGAACTCAACTTCGTAAAAAGTGACTTTGGGGCAGTTACACATTTCCTTATACAGAGTCATTCTTCTTTGGATCTACTACTTATCTGTTTATTTCATGAAGCAATAAACATTTATCAGTTGCCATATGGTTTATTGATGTCAATGGGATCTAAGTTTCTCAATTTTGCTGTGGTAGCTTCAGTACTTGTATTCGGAACCATGAACATGATGAACAGCGCTTTTGCTCAAACACCTGAATGGTACCCCGGCGAAGGCGTGAAACAGGACATGTATGTCAAATATATGATTGAAGACTTTGACACAAACAACAGACAACCGTATACGATGACACTATACTTCCAAGAGCAGGATGAGGACGGCAATTGGATTGTCCCTGCATATGTAGAAGCTGGGAGTAGAGTTTTTGAAGGAACTTTGAAGCTTTCAGATACGATGTCACCTCTCTTAGGCGGAGAAGTTCCGCAAGAAATGAGAGAATTTGTTGCGGGTTATCAAAACTCACTTCTATGGCTAGATGCATTTAGTACGAGGACTGGACCTCAGTCATTATCAGCGCCCTCTTGGGGCAAAATTGCTGCAATTGGAGGAGAAGAAGTGAAACCTCGCGGAACTGAACAAGTATCATTTCCGGGAGCACAGGATGTTTGTGGTGCTACTTCATGTGATGCGACGCTTATTTCATGGCGCAAGGGTGTAGATAGCAGGGTATGGGTAGTAAACGAGTTTCCATTCCCTGTTATGGCTGAGACATATGCTGATGTAACCACACCTCCACAACCTATTCAGTATAGTTTTGAGCTTTTAGAAACGGGCTCAGGGCAGCCTGAAGCTCCAACAGGAACTGGCGCAGCTCCTACCCCTCCACTTGAGCGAACAACAAACGATGGATCCCGTCTCATATTAACATGGGATCCAGTCGATATCCAACCAAACAGTACAGTAAACTTTGGGCTTGAGTTACGTGATGCAAGGAATTCCCCCTTGCAAAGGGTTGCTTACGACTTTATCGTGAAGGATGCCAATGGACAGATCATACAGGAATTTAATGACCAGATGGCACAATCAGGGAGTGCCGCACATTCAGTCACATTCAACAGTACAGGTCCAAAGACTGTTACAGTGACGATTGATTCTGTTAGCGGTCGGAGTATGGGAAATATCATCCAAACATCCGACTTTAGTCTGGTCGTTGTCCCAGAATTCCCAATAGGCGCCGCAATAGTTTCAGCAGCTCTAATAGGTTTGGTGGTCGTAATAATAAGAGCTAAGGGTTTGAGTATAGGCCGCGGCGGCAGTCTATTTGACAGCCAAGGTGCCCCCTAATCTCCTCTTTTTTCTATTCTCAAGGACTAGTTTAGTTTTGTCAAACCTGACTGCATGCTTAACAGCAAAATTTAAAAAGCTATACTCTGATCGTATACCAACAGATGACATTACCAAAGGGATACGGCGGTGGCGGACGTAGAGCAGGTGGGGGCGAAAGCCGCGATGATATCGAACGCATGATTGGTCGCAGAGTTGAGCACATGAATGGCATTTACATCATTGGGTTTGCGCTGTGCTGGGCTGCAACTGCAGGTGGAGTATACGTAGGAATATCAGTCTATCCGTGGGCATATCCATTGCCTAGCGGCATGTACGCGCTTTCCGTCCTAACTGTGATTGAGTCTCTAGGATTCTTCTTTATCTGGAAAATTTCCCACGAGAAGCCAGTTAGAGCATAAGCACCTCTTTTTTCTTCTTCTTTTTGTCTTATTATACTTCTAGACGATTGAAACTCTTCCCTCTCAGAGGGCTGGAGACTGAGATATGAGTTCGTCTGGAAAATGTTGATACACCAGCCTAGCCCATCTTGTCACCCAGCTTTTAGCTACGCCATTCAGTCACATTACCATCATCATGCAGTTCTGTGAGCTGACATAGTCAGGCAATGGGATCTAGTTAGACCATCCTTTCCATGTCCAGTTTACACTTGCAGGACTGAGCCGATGACAGCATGATGAAGATAAATGGCATATACGAAGGTGTTGGACTCAGGCTGCAGATGGATGGACATGCCATCCAGACACGATTCATACAAGACGATTTGGAAGCTACCCAAGAAATGTACTGAAAAAGGTTTTGGAAGTGTATCATGGATTCCCTGGTCTAGCATGGCTACCATATAGGATTCGTAAACGCAGACGATCGTAAGTAGTATAGAGCATTACAGTAATATCTGCAAAGAAAGGAGGAAGAGATTGGCTACAATGGTCACCACAGGAAGGAGAAGGGAAGCAAGGTACATCTGCGGTAGTTGCACGCCTCAATCACTGCTAGTCACGATAGATCTTGCCTGGCTATGAGCAGGAGAGTTGAAGATTATTCCCTATTCTAAAGGATATCGAATCAAAGGTACCCGAAGACCGAGGAGCAGGCCAAAGCGTGTTTACTGCTACACAAAGTACAACATACACCACTTGTGATGATGATGCACATTACCATAGGTGTTATAGTGCATATCAAGGAAAGAGCAAACAAGAAGAAGAAGAGAGCAAGCAGACTGCGTGTATTTGACCATGAAACATACTAGGATCAGGTGCAGCATCCCGAAATTCTTTGCTTGGTGGAAGAGTTTCAGAAGAATTCAGACAAGATGTGACAGGCTTGCTTACATCAATGTACCTGGTCTTTCTGTGAATAGATGTATAATGAATTGATGAGGGGGATTTCCAAATAGATTCTATAATGCAAGTTATTATATGGCTCAATGAGTTAGAGCGCGCGGATATACTAATTTCGTCTACTTTTAACTGACTCTGTTAACTTACGCCATCACCTGCTATCAGAAAACATAGTAAACCATATCGTATCAGCAGTAGAGTCATGTACAAATACAGAAAAAGAATATTTTTTTCTTCAGCCAGTCCCAGAAATGCTGCCTCCTAAACATCCTTCTTACTTTCTACATAGAAAATAATGAGGGTCATCAAAACACATTCTTCTGTCCTGTGTCCTTCAGGTACTGGATGAATCTCTCTCTCTCACACCTCCCTCCATCAGTAGGTTCTTGTTCTTCAGCTCAATGCCATATAATACTCGAGATGCTGCAGACGCAACAACCATTTACACCCAGTATTTTGTACCACCACAACACGCCCATCATCTCTGTGAATATTGGTTTTTCTGCCAAATCTTATTTTATTCTCAATTGTATGAAGAAAGAACTGAGGTGGTGGTAGTATAGCATACATACAAGTATGATGTTCTTTCACGTGATATAGGGGTGCATCATGCAAGACATTTTTGTTGAGGTCAGCTCCTCATATGGAAAATCCACTACAGCCAGTAGTAGTGTTCCTCTCCATCTATTTTCAGTAGGGTTTTTCGTCTACAAAAATATTTCCTTAACCTGATATGTTTTTGTCTATTCTAAATCTATGCCTGATACCTGATCAGAAGAATAATATTTATTCTTCTTCTTCTTCTGTACCCAGTTCTATAATGACGATACATGGCTCCTTTCCTTTTCTTTATTGGTACGAGTGATTTGGCTGCTATTATTATAATAATCTAAAGCTGCTTACTAGAATTAAAATATGGGTAATAAAGTGCATATATGCCTAATTCTACAGCTCTAGGTCTTTTGTTCTATTGCGATTCATCATATGGTAATGATGAAAAGCTAGGGCACATCCAACCTAGCTATATGGGTTATCTTAAGTTAACAGAGCCTTTAGGAGGACGGGAAGAGATACGTATGAGTAGCATAGCGAAGCATTTTTTCTTCAACTCATCATATTCGTTCACTTACGCCATTTCTGGATAATCTATCTTCCAATCCATGCAAATAGCAAAAGTTGTTCAGGCAAGATCTAATAAGCATAGGAAGGATTATGTCCTCCTATGCTTAGCCTACAGGGATTCGGCAGTCCGGTTAAATTCTCTTCATCTCGTCTGCCTTCGCTGGCAGACAATAGGGGGACTGTCACGTCGTCATCACCCTCCTTTAGCCTGCTATATGAAACAGCAAGGAGATAAAAATTCATACCTGTGTTTTGTACATTGTCCAAAGTCAATCTTACTTCAGAGACACTTAAGGACGCGCATAATGCAGTTGGTATGAACTTTAGCATCCTAGAAATCGGATTCCTATGAAACCCAGCTATATTAGAGAGAACAAGTCTTAATGTGGCCGGAGCAGGGTAATTTTCTTGCTAACATAATAATCCTTGACTTAGTGAATCTTTTTGGGTTTTCTTCTATTATACTATTTTTCTTCTTTTTCTTGTTGCCTTGTTGCTGCTCACGCTATAGCTCCTACTCTTGAGTACTTTCATTACTTTGTCGCGGATTTTATTCATATTAGCCTTTGGCCTCGCAGAAAGGCAGAGTATACCGTCTCTAAGGGGGAAAGTCATGAGCGTAACCTTTTCATGCTCAGTTAGGCTGTAGCGTACTATTCCAAGCCTATCGTTGTAGGATTGCAGCATTGTAAGGTTCGATAGTGAATGGATGTATAGCTGCTGCTCATCAGCCCCATTTAGTAGTGGCTCGATCCCTTGCTTGAATCCACCTTCAATGACTTCGCCTCTATTATTGACGATACCTACGAAGCGTAAGCTGCGGTCGAGCTTGATAATTCTGTCGCACAGACTGGCCTCTTGCATATCCATGTTATTGCTCTTCAGGATATAAATCGCTTACAAATTATTGTTATGATTAATCTATCTGGCATCATAGTCCTCGATTTCTACAAGCCTTATTTCCATGGAATGACCCTTCTTAACATGTGAAGAAAAATATAATCGTACAAGCATGTTTATGTTAAGGTCTGTAAAGTATTTTGTGGAGTATCTTGCAAGTACTATCTTGCAGTCAGAGCAAAAAATTTCTTTGAATATCAAAGTTATCCCATCTAATCCGTCTACATTCAGTCAAGTTTTTTATCAAGTATTTTTGCTAGCGGATTATTGTTGTAATTGTTATTCTCAGTAAAGTGTATTGTTGATGCCTTATAGTATATCACTTCGCCTCTCCTCTCTATTACTGCGACCACTGCTTCCTTGCCCATCTTTTGTATTTGGCTGACTGCCAAGGCAAATCCTTTGGCTGTAGTCTTAGTGCCCTCATTTATACCAAAGACGACGTACTTTGCAGGCTTTTTCTCATAATCACCTCGTTCGTATACCCGAAAGTCGTTGCCAAAGCCAAAGCCCTCTTTCGCCACATAACCCCTACTTCTCAGGTCGCGATAAACAAGAAACTGGCTCATAATGTTTCTGTTGTATTTTAGTAGCAGTTCAAAGAGCGAGTTGAAGCCCATGGCCGATTTGTTCTTGAGCTTTAGGCGTTTTGTGTGAAATAGATATAAAGCCTCGTATGGGTTAAGGATGAATTTAGCATTTTCTTTCTCTCCAAAACCTTTGGTACGCAGTTCATCCTGGAAGCGACTTTCATCAACTACTATCTTGTGATTGCTTACCAGGTACCCCTCTACTATCGAGGGTTGTACTTCTGCTGCTACTACTACCGGGTCACTTATCTTCTCAGACAACGGTCGGGGCTCTGTTGGAGGAGGAGAGGATGATGACATCAGAGCTATCTTGTAAAGGTAATTAATTAACTAAACTACTGTCAAAATCATGTTCTTAGGAGGATGACATAACGATTAAATCAGAGCAAATCACCAAAATTGATCGTTTGCCAAGATTTGGTGCATTGAGAGATGAAGGGTGTTAATTATCGAGAAACTCGCGGTATGCCTTATGTAAGGCGAGAATACATAGCTGGCAAGCCGCAGATGAAAATCGCTAGGTTTTCATCTGGGCTCGCAGGAAACCATTATGATTACAAGATCGAACTTGTAGCGACTGAGAAGCTCCAGATACGGCATAACGCCCTTGAAGCCGCTAGACTTGCAGCAAACAAGAGGATGGCGCAAGCAGGGGAGACAAGCTTCTTTTCTATGTTGCGCGTGTACCCCCATGTGCTCCTCAGAGAGAACAAAATGATTGCAACCGCAGGCGCAGACAGACTTCAGGAGGGAATGAGGAGGGCTTTTGGTAAGTCAACAGGTCTTGCAGCAAGAATCAGACCAGGTCAAGTGATCTTTGAAGCATACGTCACTGCTCCCAACCTTGAACTTGCACAGGATGGGTTTAAGATTGCGGCAAGCAAGATCGGCAGACCAACAGTTACTAGGATAACGCCGCTAAAAGAGCAGGCAATGGTAACAGCTGAAGATTGATTGAATCAAATCCTGTCAGCCAACAATTTTATATCAACTATGTTGGAGACATTTGCCTTTTAACGTATGCTCATGAGGATGAGCTCAATAATGTTGTCTGCGCCTGTTTTTATGGCCTTGCCTACCGCTGATGTAGGATTTTGAACCTCTTCTTTGACCTTTACAGGATCTATACCTTATAGAAGCTGCAGACTGTAGCCGAAGACTACTTGCATGAACTGGCTGTAGATCAGAAGGAAAGAAATTATCTAGTCTGGGTTGTTGGTCTCTAGAATTTGATAGTCTATTTCATCATGTTCTTGAAGTGGCTCAAAGTTCCTCTTCGCAGTATCACGTCCAACGAACTCTACGTAGTCGCTTGTACACTTTGCTGTCAAGAAATCAACAGTTAGAATGTTAAAGTATTTCGCATTGTAGTCGGCACCTGCAGTCCATGCAAGTCCTTGCCAGCTGCCAAAATTGCTAAGCGCGCCCGCAATAGCTCACCCCTCAGTTGCGCAGAAAGGGAGGAACCTGCACCCATAAAGAATAATGTCAATATTTTCCTGCTTGGTCTTTTGAGCGGCCGATTATACGCGTGGGTGAACTTACTAAGATCCTTCTTTGCAATGAAGGTAGAGCTCCTGCTATTAGTCCATACTACAAAAAAGTGTGTCCAGTAGCTCGTACCTTGTATTGGCATGTCATCATCATTATCATCATCAGCATGGCAGAATGCATCTTTTTCCTATAAACGCAGGAATAAGTGACTTACAGCTCCTACGCTCAGAAATCATCAGTATAAACGTAGAAATTTTAAGCATAATTCTTGCTAGCACCAAAATACAAAAGATTATTGTTGTATTTTATAGCACAAACAGGAATAAACCAATCACCCAAGTATT